>JBAXHC010000127.1:0-7286 GCA_037139075.1 Bacteroidota bacterium | reverse complement strand
ACCGAATACTAAAACCTTTACATATTATCCTTTTATTTATTACTTCCTTTACTTCTTATAAAATGATATAATGCATCTACTGCTATGTCTAGATGTGATTCGTTGTTGATGATCATATCATAATCTAATGTTTCAAATTGTTCGTTTCTTTTTAAACGCTGTTCTATTTCTTCTTTTGACTCTCTATTTCGACCTATTAATCGATTGTATAGAATTGATTTATCCACTTCAATTAAGATAGATTGTAAATCAGGGTATTTTGTTTTAGCCACATCAAGATATCCTCTAGAACCGTTGACAATCACATGGAATCCTTTACTTAACCAATATTCAATTTCAATACCAATGCCATAAGCATTGCCATTTGCCTTCCAGTTTAAGGCAAATAATTGATTTGATAAACGATAATCAAAATCAGCATTACTAATTGGAATATGCTTTTCAGCACTATCTGAGTTGGGTCTTGTAATGAACCTTTTTGTAAAAATGAATCCTTCTTTGTAAGTTAATTTATTTTTCAATTCATTAATCACTGAATCTTTTCCTACACCCGAAGCGCCAATTATATAAAACAATGTTCCTTTAAGCATATTGAATGGTTAATGACATTCCAAAATGATCGCTACAATATCCATAAGGAATGGCAATTGGTTCCTGAAGAAAACTGCCTGCTTCTTGAATATGTATTTTTTTTACTTTATTGCAAACAAATAAAAAATCAACTCCTAATTCCACTTGTTTTTTAAAATAATCAACCAATGTAATATGTGGTTTGTCAGGATGAATAAATGAGAAGCTTTCAATCAAATTCGCTTCTTTCATTAAATACTGAATCTCGGTACTCAAAATGGTACAATTAAAATCTCCCCCAATTATTTGTAATTTATCTTGATTGACTTTAATCCGCTCAGTGATTGTTTTAATTTGCTCAAATCTTATGCCATCCTTTGTATTAATATGTGTTAAATGCACATTTGTAAAGATGCCAGTTTTACCATTTTCAAGCAAAATTTCAATTTCTTGTCCAAATCGCATTTCATCCCCCTGGGCTAAAGGCAACGGGTAATGATAGCTATTAATGATTGGCAGCCTACTTAAAATACCCATACTAGAAAAAGATTGAATGGCTGTATCATCAAATTCCCTAATTTTCTCTCTAGCTTGAATAAAATCTAAGTGGTAATTTAAGTTGCTATTAATTACCCTAATTGTATCTCTATCAATCAAAGGTGCTTCAAAACATTCCTGTAATAATATAAGATCTGGTTTTAGATCATATAATGCCTTTGTTAAATGCATAATTCTAGCATCATAATCAGCTTCAGCTTTCCAGGTATTGATTGTTATAATTTTTAAAACAGGCATAATAATGAACGAAGTAAGTATAAAATAAGAAGTTAATTTTCAACCGTTTATTTTCTTATTATTAAATATCTATTTGATAACATTACCGTAACATTATTATGATAAATTTATAGTTAATTTCTATTTATGAATTTAGATCAGGATCAAGTTTTGTGTGAATGTGCACAGGATCGCTTAATAAATTTTGTTTCTCAATTAGAATCGAATCTGATCGTTGAAATCGTGTTAGCACCAAAATTATGTATGACCATGGTGCAAGCTGAGGACTCTATAGATTTCCAACCCTTTTACTTAGGAGAAGTGCTCATTACTGAATGTCAAGTAACTGTCAATGGGGAATTAGGTTATGGTTATTGTATGGGAGATGCTCCTCAGAGGGCATATTCTATTGCCATTATTGATGCATTATTACATATGCCTCAACATCCATTACAAACCGAAATACATCTTTTTATAGAAAAAGAAAAAGCAATATTGACTAAGAGTCAATTAGAAGAGTACAATCAAATATTGAAAACAAAAGTGGATTTTAAAATAATGGAACAAGATTAATATGATAAAAGAAATTGTATTTGATGCTGTATTTGATGCTCAAAAGTCATTTAGACTGCTATTAGACGCTTTTAGTCATCCCGGAACGATTCATAGTTTTGATCATTTTGAATTGAATCAACCTAATGAACTATATAAGTCAAATGTAATTATTGCTTTATCCTTATTCGATAATAATATTAGTTTTCATGCAAGTAGCAGCTACAACTTAAATGTAGAAAACTACCTCCATTTAAACGCTAGTGCAAAGATTGAAAATATTGAAACAGCGGATTATGTTTTCTTAAATGGGCAAAATGATATTTCTAATTTGATTGACCAATGTAAAATTGGCGATTTATTATATCCAGAAAAAAACGCAACTATAATTTTAGCAGTCAATACAATAAGCAACTATAAAATTCAAAATTTTGACTGCCAAATTAATTTATCAGGACCAGGTATTCAAACAACAAACTATTTATTTATTGAGGGTTTGAATTTGGCAAATTTGGAAACGATAAAGTCCTTGAATGAAGAATTCCCCTTAGGTGTAGATCTTATACTTACAGACGCTTTCGAAAAAATTACTGTAATCCCAAGGAGTATTCAAATTGAAATAATTCAAAATATTTAATATGGGCTATTTTGCAGTTAAAGGCGGGGCGGATGCTATTCAAAATTCATTAGAATTATTGGATTTTTATAGATTAAAAAATGCCACTAGTCCATTGGAGATTCATCAAATTGTTTCTCAATTGAGAATAGCTGTAGGAAAGATTATGAGCGAAGGAAGCTTGTACGCTCCTGAATACGCAGCTATTGCCATCAAACAAGCCGAAGGAGATTTATTAGAAGCCGCATTTATCATAAGGGCTTTTAGAACCACTTTAGAAAGAAGATTTGTATCTGAACCCTTAAATACGAGAGAAATGTTTGTTAGACGCAAAATTTCTGCTTCATTTAGAGAAATTCCAGGGGGTCAAATATTAGGGCCTTCAATGGATTATTCGCAAAGAATTTTAGATGTTAAAAAAGCCATTGAAACAAAGGATACCATTGAGCAAATTCTGAAAGCTTTTGATGATAAAATTGACAAAGAAAAATTAGCTGCGATTACCCAACACGATAAAGTAATTGATCTACTCAATAGAGATGGCCTAATTCAAAAAGCCAATACCGATGAAGATCGCAGATTAACTGATATTACAAGAGAGGCGATACGTTTTCCTGCACCAAGGTCTGCAAGATTACAAATGATGTCAAGATCAGAAACGGGCGCACTAATGAGTATGGGTTATAGTAGTATGCGTGGTTTTGGTTCAGTGCATCCAACAGTGGGGGAATTAAGGTATGGGTCTGTACCTTTTCGTATCAAAGACCCTCGAGGTCGAATTAGGTATATTGGATCAGTGGAAGTGACCGAAGCAGAAATGATTACAGGCACAAAAAAACACAACGATAAAGGAGCAGCCCTTTTCTCTATTGGATATGGTTTATGTTTTGGTCAAAATGATACCAAAGTAATTTGTATGGGTATTTTGGATACGACTTTACGTAACCCAGATCCAAGTATGCCTGCCAATGATCAAGAATATGTTTTGTATCATAGTGAAGGAATTGAAGCCATGGGCTTTACGAATCATTTAAAATTACCTCACTATGTCACTTTTCAGTCAAGTTTAAATAATGTTAGAGAAGCTGTTGAAAGAAATAAATAGAGTCAGAAATTTAAAATTATGATTGAAGAAAAAAAATTTATTACACAGTACCGTTTTGCTTTTATAGATGAAGCAACTAAGCGGGAAATTAGAAGAAAACTTTTAAAGGCCATTGCTATTCCTGGCTATCAAGTACCTTATTCATCGCCCGAAATGCCCATTGCTCGAGGATGGGGAACAGGTGGCTTACATGTAACTCTAGCCATTATTGGGCCAAAAGATATTTTTAAAATCATTGACCAAGGCAGTGATGCCAGTGTGAATGCTTGTAATTTGAGAAATTTTGTGCAAACAATGACAGGGGTTGAAACTACATTAGATACTAGCAAAGCCACTATTATACAAACTAGACATAGAATTACAGAGGAAGTGTTGAACGAAGATCAAATTTTTGTATATCAAGTGCCTCAGCCAGAGCCCCTAAGAAGTGTAGAACGCTATGAAAATAAAACAAGACAAATGCATGGTGAAGCAGACTATGCTAAAATGTGGGTGTCTTTGTATGAGCAATTTGTGAGACATGGAGATATTATGTTAGGAGCAGGATATCCGGTAAAGGTCAATGGCCGCTATATTATGGCGCCTTCACCTATTCCAAGATGGGATATTCCTAATTTAAATAATTCAAAAGCCATTCATTTATTTGGCGCTGGAAGGGAGAAACGTTTATATGCAGTACCTCCTTTCACTAAGGTGGAGCCTTTAGAGTTTGAAGATGTTAAATTTCATATCGAAGATTTTAAAGGAACTCCTTGTTTTAGAACGGGCTATAAAAAAGCTTTTTTAGATGAGTTGTATTATGATGATGGTTCAAAACATTATGTTATTAATGATAGTAATTTTTTAGACAAATTGGTGAACAAAGAATTGCCTCAACAACATGAAAATTCGTATTTAAATAAATTGGGTAATGAAGCATAATAGTGAAAACTGGTTATTAAAAGTAGAAGGCTTAACCAAAATATATGGTAACCCTACCCAAACATCTATTGATAAAACGGGCCCCTTATTTGATTCTAATATTTGTCCAGATTCGGGTTCGATTGTGGCTTGTGCACAAATTGATTTTGAATTGTATCCAGGAGAAGTATTAGGTATTGTAGGAGAGAGTGGTTCAGGTAAAAGTACCATTGTAAAGATGCTCTATTTTGATATGGAAGCCAGTGGGGGAAAGGTTTTATTTAATAGAGACCCGTATATAGGTAAAAATATTTTGAATCTAAGTAATCAATCCAAAAGAGCTATTAGAAATCACTTGATGGGTATGGTTTATCAAAATCCTAGAGATGGTTTAAATTTTAGGTTTACATCTGGTGGCAATATTGCAGAAAAATTAATTATGGCAGGTAATTATAATGTAGGTACTATTCGCGATAAATCGAAGCAATTACTTGAAAAAACAGAAGTACCCGTACCAAGACTTGACGATTTGCCTGCTCATTTTAGCGGGGGTATGCAACAAAGAGTTCAAATATCAAAAGCCATAGCCAATCATCCACCGCTTTTATTTTTAGATGAAGTCACCACAGGTTTAGACGTTTCTGTTCAAGCGAAAGTATTGGATTTAATTAGGGAGCTGCAACAAGAACTAGGCGTTGCCATGATTGTGGTTTCCCATGATTTATCAGTAATCAGAATGTTAACCGATAGAACCTTAGTGATGAAAAATGGTAGAATTGTGGAAAAAGGTTTAACAGATCAAATTCTTCAAGACCCACAACACCCATATACACAATTATTAGTTAGTTCAATATTATAATATGCAACCTATTTTAGAAATAGTGAATCTTAATAAGTCCTTTACCATGCATATTTTACAGGGTAAAATAATTGAAGCCTTGGTAGATGTCAATTTCTCGGTTGCAGAGGGGGAGATTATCGGTTTAACTGGCAAAAGTGGTTCTGGAAAATCAAGTTTAATGAAATGTATTTACAGAACTTATTTAAGTGATGGAGGAAAAATTTTGTTTCAATCAAATGAAGGAACTATTGACATAGTGGCTGCAGGTGACAATGAAATACTTCACCTAAGAAAAACTGAAATAAATTATTGCTCACAATTTTTGAGTGTAATACCTAGAGTTTCAGCATTACAAGTAGTAGCACAACCCTTGCTTAAAAAAGGGGTAACTGCTGATCTAGCGAATGAAAAAGCAATGCAAACTTTGAAAGCCTTGGGTTTGCAAGAGACATTATGGTCGGGCTTCCCCGTTACATTTAGTGGTGGAGAGCAGCAAAGAATAAATGTGGCTAGGGCCATTATTGACCCACCTAAATTATTATTAATTGATGAGCCAACAGCTTCTTTGGATCCAAAAACAAAAGAGGTAGTGATTGAAATGTTATTGGCTTTAAAAAAATTAGGTAGTACGATTGTTTGCATTTCTCATGACGAATTCACTTTAGATCATTTGGTGAACAGACGAATACATTTAGATAAAGGAATCATTATAAATTAATATATAGTAGTCATTATAAATTATACATTATGGAAAATTGCTTTACCCTGGTAAACGGGAAAATTGTAACACCTAACTATTATATTGAAAATGGATTCATTTCAATTGTAGGGAAAAAAATTATAGCCATTGGCAGCATGGATCAATTTGAATATGATCCTACTATGGAAGAGGATATTATTGATGCACATCAGCAATATATTTTACCAGGCATTATTGATATTCATACCGATGCTTTGGAGGCAGAAATTATTCCAAGACCTGGTGCCGATATGCCAATTAATGTGGCCTTTAGAGAATTAGAAAGAAAAATGAATGGCTGTGGTTTCACAACGGTATATCATTCCTTGCACCTTGGTTACAAAACAGCAGAATATGGTTCAAGAAGTAAGTATACAAGACAGCAAGTGTATGATACCATTTTTAAAGCCATGAATGGGGATACTTTAATCAATAATAAAATTCACTTACGTTTTGAAATTACAGGTGTAGATGCTTACGATCAATGTATTGATTTTATTAATAAAGGTTATATACAAATGCTTAGTGTAATGGATCATACCCCAGGGCAGGGTCAATACACTAAAAAAGTATTTATGGAAGTGAGTTTAAAAAATGGAAAAACAGAAGAGCAGGCCATATTGGATTATGAAGAAAAGACAAGCAGGCCCAATATTAAGGGTGAAAAAATGAATCAATTAATTCAATTGGCATTGCAAAAAGGCATTGCAGTGGCTTCTCATGACGACGATACGATTGAAAAAATTGATGAAATGAAAGCATTAGGTGTATCTATTTGTGAATTCCCTATAAATATGCCTACAGCCGCCTATGCAAATCAACAAAATATGCATGTAGTGGGTGGGGCCTCCAATGTATTAAGAGGCGGATCCTTAACAGGCAATTTAAATATAAAAGATGCAATTTTAAATGGGCATGTCACAAGTTTGTGTTCCGACTATTATCCCCCAGCAATTTTACATTCCATTTTTAAACTTTATTTTGAACACGATTTAACCATCATGGAATGTGTAAATTTAGCAACACTGAATCCGGCAAAGGCTGTTGGAATTGATAGTTTTACAGGCTCTATTGAAGTAGGCAAGGATGCAGACCTTATTTTGGTTAAATTAATTGATAATATTCCAACTGTAACGAAATGTTTTGTGCAAGGCAGAAAAACACTTGAAATTCCACATCATATTAGTTA
>JBAXHC010000126.1:0-7298 GCA_037139075.1 Bacteroidota bacterium | reverse complement strand
TTGTAAAAATTCATCCTCTGAAATAATATGAATCGTATTGATTTTTTTTGCTTTTTCGAGTTTGCTGCCAGCATCTTCACCCACAATTAAATAGTTGAGTTTACTACTAACGCCGCTCATGATTTTTCCTCCATTCTTTTCTACCATTTCTTCTGCATCCGATCGTTTTAGTTTATTGAGTGTTCCAGTAAAAAGGAATGTTTGTCCGCCTAAACTATCAACTCCAGTTGCTTCTTTTTTTACATTTTTAAATTGAAGTCCAAGGTTTTCTAAATGATGCAGCATTTCAATATTCTGTACATTTTGAAAGAAACTATGAATACTTTTTGCAACTTTAATGCCCACATCTTCTAATTCTAATAATGTAGCCTCATCTTTAGAAATGAAATCGTAAATATTTTCAACTGCATTTGCAAGTGTCTTTGCAGTTGTTTCACCAACGAATCGAATTCCCAATGCGTAAATCAATCTGTGCAATGGTTGTAGCTTAGAAGCTTCAATAGCTGATTGTAAATTCTCCAAACTCTTTTTGCCGAAGCCTTCCATTGATCCTATCAATTCATAAGGCAATTGATAGATTCCGGGAATATCTTTTAAATATCCAAGCTCATAGAATTTTCTCACATTTGCTTCACCAAAGCTTTTGATATCCATTGCGTCTTTACTTACAAAATGAATCATCTTTTCAACTACCTGTGCTTCGCATTCGATATTAATACAGCGCCAAACTGCTTCAGATTCTTCTTTAAATAATTCACTATTACAGACAGGACAATTCTTTGGAAAGAGAATACTATTTTCATTGCCAGTTCTAAGATCAGGGAGCGACTTTACAATTTGCGGAATCACATCACCTGCTCTTTCAATGAGTACATGATCTCCTATCTTCAAATCTTTTTCTTTGATATATTCTTCATTATGTACAGATATACTGGAAACAGTAACGCCTCCTAAATAAACAGGATCTAATTTTGCAACGGGAGTTACGGCGCCAGTTCTACCCACTTGAAATTCTATAGCTCTTAAGCGAGTGGTGGCTTGTCTTGCTTTAAACTTATAGGCAATAGCCCAACGGGGATGGTGTGAAGTCATCCCTAATTTTTCCTGCATGGCAAGGCTATTTACTTTAACAACCATGCCATCAATTTCATAGGGAAGTTGATCGCGTTTGATTTCGAATTCCAGGCAGTAATCAATTACAGGCTGTATGCCCTGAACTACTCTTTTTTCTTTTTGTGGACTTCTGAAACCCAGGTCCCATAATAGTTGTAGCGAACCAGCGTGCGAACTAAGTTCCTCCACTGTTCTGCCGTCAATCGTTTGAAAATAGCTAATATGATATAAGAATGCATCTAAATTTCTTTGTGCAACTTCTTTAGGATCTTTCATGCGCAGACTTCCACTTGCAGCATTTCTGGGGTTTGCTAGCGGTGAAGATCCTTGTGATACCAACAGTTCATTGTATTTGTTAAAAGAAGATTTGCTCATGATGATTTCTCCTCTGATCTCAATTTGTGAAATCCCATATTGAGAGAAGCGTGCCGTAAGTGGAATCGATCTGATTTGTTTTACATTATTGGTAATTTCTTCTCCTTCTACGCCATCACCTCTGGTTATTGCACGAACTAATTGGTCATTTTCATAAATCAATGAAATACTTGCCCCATCAAATTTTGGTTCTATGCAATAACTAATCATTTCTGACCCACTTAATTCACGGGCTTTCCTATCAAAATCATTAAGGTCATCTGCATTATAACTATTGTCAAGACTTAGCATCGGAACTAAGTGTGCTACTGTTTGAAAACTTTGGTTTAAACTATTTCCAATTCTTTGAGTAGGAGAATCAGCAGTTATTTGATCAGGATGTTTTGATTCGAAATGCTGCAATTGTTTATAAAGCTGATCATACTCAAAATCTGCAATTAAGGGATCGTTCAAAACATAATAACGATACTCATGAAATCTAAGTAGTTCTTTAAGTTGTGCAAGTTTTTCAATGGATGAATCTGCTTCAATAGGTGATTGAAGAAACTCATTTGTTGCAGTTTGAAATAATTGTATTTGTTCGGATCTATACATTCAAAATTAATTGGCCGATAAAGTTAGGGGCAGAATCTTATTCATTGACATCTACTATGTAGAAGGTACACATTATTGAAAAAATTGTATCTTGACCTTTCGATTGTTTAAAAAGAATGCCCAGGTTGAAATTAACTAATGTGACATGACTAAAAAAAACCCATACGAGAAACCGCATGAACATCTTATAAAAGACGCAAAAAAGCTGGTTCAGGCATATCCTAAAGTTCCACTCACGGTTGACTGTGCGATATTTGGATTTGAAGAAAATAAATTAAAGGTTTTAGTAATCAAAAGTGATTTAGAATATTATCAGGGTCATTATTCGCTTTTGGGTGATATTGTAAAGGATAATGAAGAATTAGATCAGGCGGCTTATCGAGTGTTGAAAGAGCGTACGGGCATGAACGACGTATTTTTGGATCAGGTGAGAACTTTTAGTCACCCCGACCGTCACCCAGGAGGTCGAGTAATCACTGTTGCTTATTGTTCTTTATTGAATATCAATCACCATGAACTTAAAATTCATGATAATGATCTTAACTGGCATTCCATCTCTTCTTTGAAAGATATGGCCTTCGACCATAAGGAAATCGTGGATGAGTGTTATACTTGGCTACAAAAAATGATTCAGGAGCACCCACTTGGGTTTAATTTGCTACCTGAAAAGTTCTCACTCCGGGAATTACAGAATTTATATGAAGCAATCTTGGGCGTAAGCCTGGACAGACGAAATTTCCGCAAAAAATTTGCATCCATGGACTTATTGATTGATATCAATGAGATGGAGCAAGACGTACCACACCGCCCCGGAAAACTCTATAAATTCAATTTCGAGAAGTACGAAAAGAACAAAAGAAAATGGATTGGAATCGATTTCTAGGCCATTTGTTCACCTCTAGGACCATTTATTAGGGAAAACGCTGCACAGAAAAAGCCAAAATAAATTTCTTTTTTGTGTAAAAAATACACAACTTTGTTGTTAATGTGTTAAATTCACACATTAATATCGCAAACGATTGCAGTATTGTCTAAGCAAAGTTTGCCAGAATAGAATTGCAACATGAAAAGAGCTTGCTTGCTTGTCGTTTTATTATACACTGCTATAAGCGGCTACGCCCAGCTGTTAAAAACTACTCCGGAATTTGTTCAAGATAATAATAGTAGCATCGATATTGTTTGCGATGCGAATTATGGAAACAAAGCCATTCTAAATTATTCGCCAACTGCAGATATGTATGTACATATCGGTGTTATTACTTCTTTAAGTACAAGTGGCTCAGATTGGAAGTATGTGAAGTATCAATGGAATGCACCAGGTACAGACAGACTTTGTTCTTATCTGGGAAGTAATAAATGGAAGTTTACAATTACAGGTGGATTGAGAACTTTTTTTGGGATTACAAATGCTTCAGAAAAAATTTTAAAAGTTGCGGTTCTTTTTAGAAACGGAACCGGGGCAACAAAACAGGCAAATGCTGATGCTTCTGATATGTATATTCCTGTATATGACAATGCCAATTATGTGCGTATTACAGACCCTTTCAGACAACCTACTTATGTTTCAATTCCTGAACCCATTACTAAAGTAGTTGGTAACACTTTATCAGTTTCTTCAGTAAGTTCATTGAGTTCTGATTTGAAAATTTTATTTAACGGCACTTCAATAGGTACCGCAGCTTCATCAACTTCATTAACTGCAACTACAACTATTGCAACAACAGGTACACAAACAATTATTGCAGAAGCATTAAATGCAGGAGTTACAGTAAGAGATACTTTAAGCTTTTTTATTGCAGGGGGAAATAATGTTGCCGCTTTGCCGGCCGGATTAAAACAAGGAATTAATTACGAAGCAGATAATACCGCTTGTACACTTGTATTCTATGCGCCATTAAAATCAAGGGTGAGTGTTTTAGGTGATTTTAATAATTGGACAGAAAGTGCAGCCTACCAAATGAATCAAACTCCTGATGGAACAACTTATTGGTTGCGACTTACAGGACTTACTGCAGGAACAGAATATGCATATCAATTTTTAGTGGATGGGACATTAAAAGTGGCCGACTATAACACAGAAAAAATATTGGATCCTTCTAATGATCAATATATTTCTGCAGCAACCTATCCTAACTTAAAAGCATACCCTACTGGTAAAACTTCTGGCATTGTAAGTTTAATACAAACAGCTAAGCCAACATTTAATTGGCAGTCCACTAGTTTTAGCAGACCCGATAAAAGGAACTTAGTTATTTACGAATTATTGATTCGGGATTTTGTAGCTACTCAAAATTTTCAAACTGTAAAAGACACACTAACATATTTAAAAAGATTAGGAGTTAATGCAATTGAATTAATGCCTTTCAATGAATTTGAAGGAAATGATAGCTGGGGATATAATCCTAGTTTTTATTTCGCTCCAGATAAAGCTTATGGCACTGAAACTGCAGTTCGTCAATTTATTGATGAGTGTCACAAACAAGGGATTGCAGTAATCATGGATATGGTATTGAACCATTCTTTTGGTTCATCTCCGATGGTGCAACTTTACTGGGATGGAGCAAATAGTCAACCAGCCGCAAATAACCCCTGGTTTAATCAGGTTGCGAAACATCCTTTTAATGTTGGTTACGATTTTAATCATGAAGCACAGGCTACCAAAGATTTTGTGGATAGAGTTTTAGATCATTG
The DNA here is from genome assembly GCA_037139075.1 of Bacteroidota bacterium. GTDB lineage: Bacteria > Bacteroidota > Bacteroidia > Chitinophagales > Chitinophagaceae > Sediminibacterium. The sequence goes on along the minus strand of JBAXHC010000126.1, from coordinate 2,525 downwards.
GCTTACGAATTATAAAATTGATGGCTTCAGATTTGACCTTTCAAAAGGGTTTACCCAAACTAATAATCCAACAGATGTAACAGCATGGGGTAATTATGATGCAAGTCGTGTAGCTATTTGGAAAAGGATTTATGATAAGATGCAAAACATCTCAACAAATTCTTACTGCATCTTAGAACACTTTGCAGCAAATCAGGAAGAAATAGAATTATCAAATTATGGTATGTTATTATGGGGTAATTCTAATTATTCATTTAACCAGTCAACCATGGGTTATAACACTGGTTCTGATTTGCAAAGCACCTTATTTAATAGCCCCACAAGAGGTTGGACAAAGCCACATTTAGTGGGCTATATGGAGAGTCATGATGAAGAACGTCTTGCTTATAAAAATACTGCATATGGAAATGCTTCAGGAAGTTATAATGTAAAAGACCTGGCTACTTCTATGAAACGCAATGAAATGGGTGCAGCATTCTGGGCCATGATTCCGGGGCCTAAATTAATGTGGCAATTTGGAGAGTTGGGATATGACTATTCTATCAACACCTGTAGCGATTTAACCATTTCCAATAATTGCAGACTAAGTGCCAAACCTATAAAGTGGGACTATTATACAAATGCATCTAGAAAATCTTTGTATGATGTGTACGCACAATTATTAAAGCTAAAGTTAACCCCTAATTATCTCAGCACATTTACAACATCGAACTCATCTTATGATATGTTGAGTAATGTAAAGTGGTTAAAGCTTACTACAGATTCCTTAAATATTGTTGTGATAGGAAATTTTGATGTGGTAGCGGCAAGTGCAAATATTAGTTTTCCAAATGCGGGTACCTGGTATAGTTATTTAACTGGAACAACAAGATCTGCAACTGGGGCAATTGAAACTATCAATTTACAGCCTGGGGAATATTACGTGTATACTAATAAGGATGTAAAAAATACCGTTGCTACAGCAATCAGCCCAACAAGCCCCATTAGTTTGAATATGCAAATGAACATTGCACCAAACCCTGTTCATCAGAATGCCATTATCAGTTATGATTTACCTGAGAGTGGTCAGGTTGCTATTAATATGCTTTCAATGAATGGAAATAATATCAGAGTCATTTATAAAGGCTATCAGGCAAAGGGCATTCATACAGTGAGTTTGAATAATTCACTAAGCTCAATCGTTACAGCAACTAACGGAATGTATATAGTACAGCTACTTGTAAACGGAAAACAAAAAATTGAAAAGTTAATCATCGAAAAATAAATATCTATGAATAAACAATCCAATCTCAGTTTCTTATTTCATCCTCCTGGTTGAATAGTCTCCAATCGGGTGATTCGAAAATTTTTAAGTCAAAATTTTATATACAAAAAACCACTATTTATGAACATTAAACGATTGCTATTAGCCTTTGTTACAGCAATGCTCGCATTTGCGATGCCGGCTTTAGCACAAGACAAAGTGGTTACCGGTAAGGTAACAGATTCAAAAGACGGAGCTGTTCTTGTGGGCGCTTCAGTTTTGGTTAAGGGAACAACAATTGGTGTATCAACAGGTGCAAATGGTTCTTTCAGTTTGAAAGTACCTGCATCAGCAAATACATTGGTAATTAGTTCAGTTAGCTATGCTACAAAAGAAATTGCTATCGGCGACGGTAGTAATCTTCAAATTAAATTAGACCAAATAAACGCTTCATTAAATGAAGTAGTTGTTATTGGTTATGGTTCTGCAAAGAAAAAAGATTTAACAGGAGCAGTATCAACAATTAGCTCCAAAGATTTTGTGAAAGGTGCCATTACAACACCTGAACAATTGATCTCTGGTAAAATTGCTGGTGTGGCTATCACTTCAAATGGGGGTGCTCCAGGATCTGGAAGTACTATCCGTATTCGTGGTGGTGCATCATTGAATGCAAGTAACGATCCTTTGATCGTTGTTGATGGAATGCCTTTGAGTAACGACGGAATTTCCGGTGTTGCAAATCCATTGAGCATGATCAACCCAAATGATATCGAAACTTTCACTGTTTTAAAAGATGCCTCTGCAACAGCCATTTATGGTTCAAGAGCATCAAACGGTGTTATTTTAATTACCACTAAAAAAGGTAAAAAAGGTGCTCCAACATTTAGCTTTAGTTCACAATTATCATCTGCTACAATTTCTAAGAAAGCAGACATCTTAAATGCAGATCAAGTAACTGCATTGGTTAAAGCAAATGCACCTTCAAATATTATTGCAAAATTAGGTACTGCAAAAACAGATTGGCAGGATCAAATTTATCAAAATGCAATTGGTACAGATAATAACCTAAGTATCTCAGGTGGTTTTAAAAACTTGCCTTATCGTATTTCACTTGGATACTTAAATCAAAATGGTATTTTAAAAACAGGTAACCTGGAGCGTACTTCAGTAGGTCTTACTTTAAATCCAACATTATTGGATAACCATTTGAAAATTGATATCAACGTAAAAGGATCATTTAGCAAAAGCCGTTTTGCCAACGAAGGTGCAATTGGTGCTGCTG
>JBAXHC010000125.1:0-7479 GCA_037139075.1 Bacteroidota bacterium | reverse complement strand
TTGTTCATACAATAATGAAAATGCACTGTTGCACCCATGGTGGCTGAACCATAGATTATTAATAACAGTAAAACGAAGACCTTTTTCATTATAGCACAAAGATATAAACAAATAATAATACGCTTTTTGTTAAACTATCCTGAAAATGTGTATTATCAGCTAAAGTCAAACAAAAATGAACAGATTTCTAATAAAAGATATCTAAATGAGATGCATACTATTAAACCCATACCCTGTTTAAAAGTATCTTTGTTTATTGAAAGATTTTCTGGAACTAAACAGTAAATTGGCTCATTTCGATTATCTAAAACATTTATGACAAATTCAATAAAAGAATCGATAAAGAACAAGCTACCCTTCTCATCAGCTTCAAATGGCATTGACGAAGTTGGATCCAATAGGTTACGAACTGCCAGCAAAAAAGATACAGACAGTTTTCTGAAAATATATGGAACTAGCTATGAAGGGCTTTCAGAAGAAGAAGTGGAAGAAAAAAAGATACAATTTGGTATAAATGAAGTGCATCACGAAAAAGCTCCCTCCTGGTTTAGTCAGTTGATAACAGCCTTTATCAATCCTTTTATAGGCATCTTAATTATTATTGCTGCTATCTCTTTTATACTAGACGTATGGTTATCGCCTCCCGGCCAAGCAGATTATAAAACCGTAGTAACAGTAGGTATTATGGTATTGGTAAGTTCACTTTTACGTTTTTTTCAAGAATTTAGAAGTAACCAGGCTGCAGAGCAATTAAAAAGCATGGTAAAAACTACCGCTACAGTTTTGAGGAAAGAGATTGGAAAAATAGAAATTGATATAAAAAAATTGGTCCCTGGTGATATTATTTTACTTTCTGCGGGAGACATGATCCCTGCCGATTGTAGAATCATGCATTCGAAAGATTTATTCGTAAGTCAGGCCATGCTTACTGGAGAATCTCTTCCAGTTGAAAAGAGAAGCCTTCCTATAAAAAATGCTGGTGAATTATCTCCTTTGCATTTAGATAATATTTGTTTCATGGGTACGAATGTAGTGAGTGGTACTGCTTCAGCTATGATTGTTACTACAAGCAACCAAACTTATTTTGGATCATTAAGCAAATCATTAATTGGTAAAAGAGCAGAAACCAGTTTCGATAAAGGAGTAAATAAAGTCAGTTATCTACTCATCAAATTCATGTTAGTGATGGTGCCATTGATATTTCTGATCAACGGACTAGTAAAAGGAAATTGGTGGGAAGCTTTATTATTTGCAATTGCAGTGGCGGTAGGTCTTACACCTGAAATGTTACCAATGATAGTTACGGCAAACCTTGCAAAGGGAGCCGTTTCAATGAGTAAAAGAAAAGTAATTGTAAAGAGATTGAATGCCATTCAGAATATTGGCGCAATGGATATTCTTTGTACCGATAAAACGGGTACTCTAACAATGGATAAAATTGTCTTAGAGCGACATCTAAATATTTACGGAGATGATGATGAGGAAGTATTGAAATGGGCTTATTTAAATAGCTATCACCAAACTGGATTAAAAAACTTACTCGATATAGCAGTATTGGAACATATTGAATTACACGACTATCTGATGGTTGAAGAATCATTTGCGAAAGTGGATGAAATTCCTTTCGATTTTCAAAGAAGAAGAATGTCAGTAATTCTAAAACAAAAAAACGGAAAACAACTTTTGATATGCAAAGGTGCCGTAGAAGAAATGCTGCCTCTTTGTATTAATGCTTTTGATCCTGGGGAAGACAAACAATTACACATTGAGAATGATAAAGTAATTAAAATGGATGAAAAAGTCAGGAGCATTATTCTTGACACTACAAAAAGATTAAACAAAGAAGGACTTCGAGTTTTATTGGTGGCTATTAAAGAATTTGATGAAAGAGCTCTGACATATTCTGTTGAAGACGAAAAGGATATGGTGTTAACAGGTTTTATCGGATTTCTGGATCCGGCAAAACCTTCTGCAAAAACTTCCATTGAGGCATTACAGCAGTTAGGTGTAAGTATAAAAGTTTTAACTGGTGATAATGAAGTAGTAACAAAAAAGATTTGCCGTGATGTAGGTATTCCCTATACCAAAATATTATTGGGAACTGATATTGAAAAAATGACGGATGAAGAAATTGCATCTGACATTGATGAGGTTTCAATTTTGGCAAAATTAAGCCCCATTCAAAAATCAAGAATTGTACAAATATTACAGTCGAAAGGGCACACCGTTGGATTTATGGGCGATGGTATAAATGACGCAGCTGCATTAAGAGAAGCAGATGTAGGTATCAGTGTTGACACAGCTGTGGATATAGCAAAGGAGAGTGCAGACATCATTTTATTAGAGAAAGACTTAATGGTATTACGCAAAGGAGTGATTTATGGAAGAAGAACTTTTGGGAATATCATTAAGTATATTAAAATGACGGCGAGCAGTAATTTTGGAAACATGTTCAGCATGCTTGGTGCAAGTGCATTATTGCCTTTCTTACCTATGCTTCCTGTTCAAATATTAATTCAGAATTTATTGTACGACATTTCGCAAACTTCCATTCCATGGGACCGCATGGATGCAGATTTCTTAGAGCAACCCAAAAAATGGGATGCTTCAGATATTACAAGATTTATGCTATTTATTGGACCCATTAGTTCGATTTTTGATTATGCAACATTTGCATTAATGTTTTATTTCTTTAAAGCTAATTCTGTAGAGCATCAAAGTCTTTTTCAAAGTGGATGGTTTATAGAGGGGCTTTTATCTCAAACATTAATTGTACATATGATACGTACAAAAAAAATACCTTTTATAGAAAGCTGGGCAACTACACCAGTGGTTGCTTTAACGTCATTGATTATGCTAATAGGAATAATAATTCCATTTACTCCATTTGCAGGGGCATTGAAATTAGAAGCTTTACCTCTTTCCTATTTTCCATGGTTAATTGGCATTCTTACCTGTTATTGTTTACTAACTCAGTTAATTAAAAACTGGTACATTAATAAATTCAAACTTTGGTTATAAAGTGATTATAAAATTTATATTATGGACGAAATTGAAATACCCACTGAACATTTACATGAAACCATACACGAAAAAGCAGAAGAAGCCATGAAAGAAAAAGAGGGTGGCTGGAATATGTATGTGGCCATATCAACTGCACTAATTGCAGTATTAGCGGCAATATCAGGTTTGATGGCAGGGCATCATTCTAATGAAGCATTGATACAACAAATTAAAGCTTCCGACCAATGGGCCTATTATCAGGCAAAGGGAATTAAAGCTGAAATAAAAAGTATTAATCAAAATAATCCTCAGGATAAGGAGGCTTTTGAACGATACAAAAAAGAACAGGAATCCATCAAAGTGAAGGCAGAATCAGCACAAAACGAATCTGAATTGCATTTAGCGCATCACGTAAAGTTAGCTGGATCTGTTACTTTATTTCAAATTGCCATTGCAGTATCCGCCATTGCAATTCTAACAAGAAAAAAAATGCTATGGTATGCAAGTTTGTTAGTTGCAATAATTGGGAGCATATTTTTTGTTCTTGGGTTGATTTAAATTTTAAAACTTATAAGAAACTCCAATTTCGCCATAGAAAACATTGGATAAACTTTCAATTGATTGACTTGTCTTAGTTGTAGAAACCGAGTTTCCATTAGCGGTAACTGTTGTTTTTACAGTTGTTTCATATGTAATAGGACTTTGAGGAATGGCATAAGTAGGAATAAAGAAAAATCCCCATTTTTTTCCCCGATAATATAGTGGCACTGATAATTCATAATCTAAAAGTGCCATTTTATTAGTTTCTAAAGCGGTCACAGTTTTTTCAATCAAGATTTTGCTATTACCTGAAGTAGTAGTAGTAGAACCTGAACCCGGGCCTTTTCCTTTTTTAGATTGTCGGGATGAAATATAACTTCCATAATAATGCCTAGATCCAAAATTCACATCAACAGCAGGTTCTAAAGACCATTGATCTTCTGGATCTAAACTTATTGAATGCGAAGCACTAAAATTTAAACTCAAATCAGGGTTACTTGAAGTAACCATCAAATAAGCACCAGCAGATAAATCAAAAAATGGATTGGTATATGTAATTAAGCCACTCACATTTCCTAATATCTCGGAAATTACAGAAACGCTATTACTATTGTAAATGCTTTTTGAGAGGTTCACTGAAAAATCAAAATTGTCGTTTATTTCTTTAAAATAACCTGCGTTGATATTAAAAGCATCGATTCTTTGAGCATAGGAACTTACTAAATAGGAAATACCTGCACCAGCATAGAATCCACCACTGTTTAAGTATTTTAAACTAAAATTAAGATAGGGAACTTCCAAAGAGTCTTTCCTTCCATTGTACACAGAATTAGACAAATAGCTGGTCTTTACTTTAAAAACAGATGTACTGGACTTAACAGCGGTCTCGTCCTGTGCATGAACTAAGGAAAAGTTTGTAGTTGTAAGTATAACAAATAGGACTACAATACGGGGCAGGCTCAGTTTCAATTTTTTATTTTTTGATTCTAAATTGGGTTACAGGTTTAACATAGATACGTAAAAGATGCAAAAAGGTTATAAAAATATTAAAAAAAATATATTTCGTTAAACCTTTATGACTTTTTCCAATCTATCTACTTATAACAACATTAAAATTAAAATTATGAAAAAAGTATTATCACTAAGTATCGCCATTCTTTTATCTGCATCTACACTTTTGTTTGCACAATCTTCAGGAGGTGGGCGCAGGTCGGAAGCTAAACAAGATGTAAAACATGATCTGAAGGATTTAAAGCATGATAACAAAGACATAGCAAAAGACAAAAAAGATCTTAAAAAAGATCAAACTGATATTGCTACTGACAATGCAGCAATAAAGAAAGATAGAAAAGAAAAGCAAGAGGCAATAGAAAACAAGGATGGCAAAGCTGCACATCAAGAACAAAAAGAAATCAATAAAGAGAAAAAAGATCTAGCTAAAGACAAAAAGGATATCTCTACTGACAAAAAAGATTTGAAAAAAGATAAGAAAGACCGTAGAAAAGACAGGAATGATGTTAAAAAGGATAAAACTCCTGAAACGAACGGTTAATATTAATAACCTCAATAAAAAAGCCATCCAGAGCAATCTGTATGGCTTTTTTATTGCCCTAACCAGAATTATTTGATTTAGTCATTCATTAAAAATAATATATTAAAATAGAATTAATATTAAATTATTGTCAAAGAAAATAAGATTTTTCACTATTTTTATTCAACATTATTGATATTTAATTTATTATCATGTAATGTATTTTCTATTTATAACAAACAAAAAGCTTTATGAAAAAAATCGAAGCAATCGTAAGAACTTCCAAGTTCGAAGATGTAAAACAGGCCCTCAAGGAGCATGGTATTGATTTCTTCTCTTATTGGGAATGCTCTGGTATTGGTAACGAACATACCAAGGGGCATCACAGCTACCGCGGAACTGTTTATGATACCCAGTATATACCCAGAATGTTTATTTCCATTGTTCTTAAAGATGTTAATGTGGAAAAAACAGTTAGCTGCATCGAAAAAGCAGCCTATACAGGCGAAATTGGTGATGGAATGATTTTCACTTACCATATTGAAGACTCAGTTCGAATCAGAACTGGTGCAAGAGGCGAAGCATCTACTGCCGGACCAAGCGACACTCTGTAATATTCATTCATTTTAAAAAAACATAAGATGATTCGTAAAATCATATTTGCTCTCCTACTCATGCTGTCATTCACTGCATCAAATTCTTTTGCACAAACAACAGCACCGAGAAACCCAGACCCTGCTGGTGTTACCACTGGTAATACCTCTGATATTACTGCTGCAAAAGCTGGAGCACCAACTACTGCAGAACTTTCCGATCAGGTTGGAAAAAACAAAGTAAGTATTAACATGGTATGGCTTTTACTTACTGGCTTTCTTGTATTCTTTATGCAAGCGGGATTTGCATTGGTAGAAACAGGTTTAACAAGAGCCAAAAATGTGGCACATACCATGGCCATGAATTTATTTGTGTATCCTGCCGGAGCCCTTGGATTTTTTGCCTGTGGCTTCGCCATCATGTTTGGTGGTTTAGGTGCATTGGGTACGATTGGAGGATACGATGGACTAAACCATGAAATTTCTATTACTATTCTTGGACATAGTTTCGGATTGTTTGGAGCAAAAGGCTTCTTTATGAATGGCATTTATGATGTAGGCGTTTTAGGCTTCTTTGTATTCCAGGTAGTATTTATGGATGCAGCTGCTACGATCCCTACTGGCGCAATGGCTGAAAGATGGAAATTTGCATCTTTCGCTATTAGCGGATTCCTTATTGGTGGTATTATTTATCCAATTTATGGTAACTGGGTTTGGGGCGGTGGATGGTTAGCTCAATTAGGTACTAATTTTGGATTAGGACATGGACATGTAGATTTTGCAGGTTCTTCAGTGGTGCATTTAACGGGTGGTGTTCTTGCTTTCGTTGGAGCACGCATGATTGGTGCAAGAATTGGAAAATTCAATAAAGACAAATCTGCAAATGCCATACCCGGACACAATATTCCAATGGCCGTATTAGGTACCATCATTCTTGCATTTGGATGGTTTGGTTTTAATGCAGGATCTACATTTGCTGGAACAGATCTTAGATTTACAGTTGTTGCTTTTAATACCATGATCGCTTCCTGCGGTGGCGCACTTGCTTCTACTTTATGGATCTGGTTTGTAAGAGGTAGTAAGCCGGATGTGAGTATGATGTGTAATGGCTTGTTAGCAGGTTTAGTAGCTATCACTGCACCTTGTGCTTTTGTATCTCCGTTAGGTGGATTAATCATTGGATTAATTTCAGGTGTATTAGTTGTTGAAGTAACATTGTTTGTAGAAAGAAAATTAAAAATCGATGATCCTGTTGGTGCCATTGCTGTTCACGGTGCAAATGGTGTTTGGGGCGTTTTAGCACTAGGGTTATTTGCAGATGGAACTTATGGAGATGGATTAAACGGCGTTAAAGGAACAGTTAAAGGTTTGTTTTATGGCGATAGCGGTCAATTCATTGCTGAATTTATTGGGGCAGCAACAAATGTGGTATTTGTTGGATTAGCTGGCTGGCTAATGTTTAAATTATTAGATAAATTAGTTGGGAACAGAGTATCAACAGATGTTGAATTGTATGGACTTGATTTACCTGAAATGGGTATTGATGGTTACTCTGGAATTAAACTGGATAAGAATTCCGAGACACCTTTATCAAGATAATTTCAAATAAAAAAAGAGGAAGTAAATGCTTCCTCTTTTTTTATGATTTATCAGTTAATAAAATAAATTAAATCTTGGGTAAAGTATAACCATTATGATATGCTTTTACATAATACTCCTGTTGAATAGCTGCATCAGTAAAACTTTTCTTTGATTCGTCCCAGCTAATTTTTTTACCAGAGCGATACGCAATATTTCCCATTTGTGCCACAG
>JBAXHC010000124.1:0-7626 GCA_037139075.1 Bacteroidota bacterium | reverse complement strand
GTTAACCCTAGGCTTCAGCCTAGGGGATGAAATGCATGATGATATTGGGCTTTAGCCCTTACGCACCAGACTAGTTAAGTTTGATATGATACTCTTGTATAAGCGGATCTTTCTCAGGAGATAAAGTAAAAGTCACCCGAACTGATCCATTGGTTGTTTTAATATCAAAGTATCCGCGCAATTGATTTTCGGGAACTACTTCTCCAACAGAAACAACTTTACCTGCTTTCTCAAATATACCTCGCGCCTCTACTTGCATTTTGTCGACAAAATAATCCATGAAAAAATTCATCGCAAAAATACCGCTCTTTTGAGCACCATTGAAATCTGGTAAGAGTTTCACTATTTGATCTCTGCGTTGCGTTAATACTTTAGATGCAGGTAATTGTCTTGCTTCTAATCCACTTAAACGAACTAGTGTATCTAACACCATCGTGTTTGCTAATGATGTAGGAGCATAAGTTGCATTTGCAAAGAACATCACACCAATTCCATATTCGGGAAGGATTTGCCAGTTGCTGCCAAAACCAGGCAAGCCTCCGGTATGACCTACAGTTTCACGACCTTCTCCATCTCTGCTCCAACGCAAGCCATATGCATAAGCAGTGGCTAATGGTGATGGACGACCACTTGGATATTTATAATTTGCATTCAGTCCACTCAGACGCCATGGCTGATGCATTTCGCGTAGTGAACTTCTTTTAATAATTCCATCTTCTGCATCATTTCTAGCTGGCCAGGCTTGCTCGTGTAATGCCACATATTTTGCGAACGATTCGATTGATACAATCATTCCACCCATCGCACCATATATACCATCATGTAACATGGGTTGCTCTACATAAGTATCATTCAACCAACGATATCCTTTGGCTAATACATTTGCTGGTACTTTACTATATTCCCAGGCAGCATCAGTCATTCCCAAGGGCTTCCAAATATGCTTGGCAATATAATCGCTATAGTGTGATAAGGTTTGTTGTTTAATAATCATTCCCAACATTGCAAATCCCATATTGCTATATTCATATGCTACGCCTGGAACATTCGAAAAGCTCACACCTTTTTCAATAAAATCTTGAAAGTCGTCTTCTGTAACTGCTAGCTGACGATCGCCCCAGGGATTATCTTCCGGAAATCCTGCAGAGTGTGTGAGTAAATGTCGAACTGTAATTAGTGGCGCATCATTGGTTAATTGTTGCCCCTTCATTTCAGGTATATAGGATTTTACAGGCTCATCTAATTTCACTTTCCCTTCATCGCGCAGTTTCAAAATAGCCATCGCTGTAAAACTCTTACTCATTGAAGCAATTCGAAACATTGATTTAGGAGTTGCAGGAATTTTATTAGGAATATCGATATAACCACCTGCACCACTGTACACTAATTTCCCATCCAATACAATCCCGAATGAATAGCCAGGAATATGATTTTTTTCTGCATAATCTTTATACAAACTTTCAACTAATGGATATAAAGCAGCAATTTTTTTCTCACGTTCGTTATCAGTAAATTTTGCAGGAGCATATTCTTTTGACTGTGACATCAAAACTGAATTACACGAAAATGCAAAGAGGCAAACAAAAAAAATAGATTTCAAAATAGTTCGTGGGTTCATAAATTTAATTTGATCTGACATGATTTAGTAAGCTAATAATTTTTCAATGCAGGCGCCTAATCTACTCTTCGCCATATAATTTCTTTCTAGTTCCATATTAAAAGGTATCGGTGTATCTAATGATGCACAACGCATCACAGGTGCATCCAATAATTCAAAACAGTGTTCGCTGATCCATGCACTGATCTCGGCTCCAAAGCCTCCTGTTAAATTATCTTCATGCAATACCAACACTTTCCCGGTAGCAATTACTGCAGATTTGATAGCATCATAATCTAATGGCACCAAGCTGCGCAAATCAATGATGTGTAAATCAACGGATGGATTAATTTTTTGATAGTCTAATGCCCAATGAACTGAAGCACCATAGGTAATGATACTTATATCAGTTCCTTCTTTCACCGTTTTTGCCTTGCCTATTTCTACTGAATAATATTCTGCAGGCACCGGGCCACTTACACTTCTATACAATCCTTTGTGTTCAAAAAACATCACTGGATTTGGATCGTTGATGGCTGCAATTAGTAAGCCTTTTGCATCTGCAGGTGTAGAAGGATACACAACTTTTAATCCTGCCACATGTGTAAACCAAGCTTCATTGGTTTGCGAATGAAAAGGGCCTGCACCAACTCCACCACCCGATGGCATCCGAATTACTGTATTTGCATTTTGTCCCCAGCGATAATAGATCTTCGCTAAATTATTTACAATCTGATTAAAGCCAACAGTCACAAAATCGCCGAACTGCATTTCCATTACCGACTTAAATCCTTCCAAACTTAATCCTAATGCTGTTCCTACAATTGCACTCTCACAAAGAGGCGTATTGCGTACTCTTGCTTTCCCGAATTTTTCTACAAAGCCTTCCGTTATTTTAAATGCGCCGCCATACTCTGCAATATCCTGTCCCATTAAAATGAGCTTTTCATCATTTTGCATACTCAGCAGTAATGCTTCCTGAATAGCGTCAACAAATCTTTTATCAGGAGCAGTTGATGCATCAGTAAAACTTATATCTGGAATCGTATCAACTGGAACTGGTGCAAACACATCGGTCAACTCTTCCAAAGTATCCACATTAAAATCGACTACCTGAAATGCTTGATGCAGGTCTGCTTCGATCATATCTTTAAACAGATGCCGCAACTCTGCTACTTTCATTTCAGTAAGTACATTGTTTTCAACAAGCCATTGCTCATAATTTTTAATGGGATCTTTTTTGCCCCATTCTTCTATTAATTCTTTGGGAACATATTTAATACCACTTGCTTCTTCATGGCCACGCATCCGAAAGGTCATGCACTCAATAAAATATGGTTTCTGGTTTTTGATACAGTATTCACGAACACCTTTGATGGTATCGTATACAGCCAATATATCATTCCCATCAATCCGAACACCTTCCATGCCATAGCCCTTTGCCTTATCAACCAAATGCTCGCAGCGATATTGTTCATTTACAGGTGTACTTAATCCGTAGCCATTATTTTCAATAATAAAAATCACTGGCAAGTCCCAAACGGCAGCCACATTCAATGCTTCATGAAAATCTCCTTCGCTTGTTCCACCATCACCTGAAAATGCCACCGCCACTTTTTGTTCTTTTCTTAATTGATAAGCCAGTGCCACTCCATCGGCAATTGCAAGCTGCGGACCCAAATGCGATATCATTCCACAGATATGAAATTCACTACTGCCAAAATGGAAACTTCTTTCACGCCCCTTGCTATAACCATCTTTATTTCCCTGCCATTGTTTGAATAATTGTTGTAAGGGCATTTGTCGTGCCGTAAATACCCCTAAGTTTCTATGTAATGGCATGATCCATTCGTCTTGATTCAATGCCATGGTTACTCCCACCGAAATGGCTTCCTGACCAATGCCGCTGAACCACTTGCTGATCTTCCCTTGACGCAACAATACCAGCATTTTTTCTTCGATCATTCTTGGAAACAATAATTGACGGTATAATTCTATCAGGGTTGTATTGGAAAAGTCTTTACGATTGAATTGCATAGCTGCGTTTTTGGAACAACTAAGTTAGGGTATTGCAAGTAGCCATTATGCACAAAAAAGCCCCAACAAAACTTGCTGGGGCTATATAAAAATATTTGAAATGATTAGTTGCGGTTACCAGCCAATTTGCTCAATAATTTAAGCATCTCGATGTATAACCAAACGATGGTTACAAGCAAACCAAATGCACCATACCATTCCATGAATTTAGGAGCACCTCTCTCAGCTCCTTGTTCAATCATATCGAAATCAAGTATCAGGTTTAAAGAAGCAATTGCAACTACAAACAAACTGATACCGATACTAAGAGGACTGCTATCATGCATGAAACTTACGTTCACACCAAACATATTCAATACTAGGGTGATCAGGTAGAAAATACCGATACCAAGAGTAGAAGCTATGATTACTGATTTGAATTTTTCAGTAGCTCTGATGATTCTAAAATTATAAAGTAGGAACATCGCGATAGCTACTCCAAATGTTAGCCCTACAGCTTGCATTACCAAGCCAGGATAGTTTTTAGCGAACATTGCGTTGAACACTGCAGAAATACCTCCAATAAATAAGCCCTCCAATAATGCATATAAAGGGGCTAAAAAACCAGCCCAATTGGGTTTAAACATAATTCCCAAGGCTGCAATCAATCCACCAAATAGACCCACCATCATCAGCACTTGCATACTGCCTGCTCCTTTCTGTTCAAATACCTGCCAGTTATAAGCGGCTCCAGCAATGACCATGAACATTAAGAAACCAAATTTGTTAATCGTACCGCGAACGCTCATCACACCTTGATTAGCGGCTTCCATAGAAGCAGTTTTATCAAACATTTTCTCCGTTAAGGTTGGATTACCAGATTTAAAAATTGCCATATTATTTATTTTTTTATAAGTACAAATATACTAAATCTTATAACGAGCACCTAGCTCCATCCATCAATGAAAGCTTAAAATTGATGACCGGTTAATTATTTTTTCGCACCCGGATAATGATCTACAGTTTCAAAAACATATTTAGGATTTTGCTTCATCAGTTGAATAAATTTTACCAATGATGCACTATCGGCTGATCTTTGAAACATTCTGTCGTGCGATAAAATCACAACATTTTTGCTGATATGCTCATTATGTTTTGAGAAAGCACTATCCAATTGTGCTGCTAATTTTTCTGGCGATTGTACCGGTCGCGCATTTTTATGATTAAAATTCCATTCCAGATCCCATCCAATCACATTATATCCAGCACTATCCAAACGATGGGCAACTGCGCTTACTAAATGGCTTGTCTTCACCTGATTTTGCAATACCCAACCGCCATTTCCCGGAAGGCGGATAATTTTTTTGGGCACCTGTAAGGTATCCTGAGCACGCATAAAATTATCAAAAGCCATATCTGGATGCTGATAGAAGTATTTATATTTTTCCATCGTATGGTCGAAGCTATGGTTGGCCAATAAGAATTGAGGGTAGCCATTTCGGATCATGCCTACAATCTGTTTCCCATCGCGCTTGCGTTGTTGGTGCAAGGCAACCATAAAAAAGGAAGCTTTAATTCCTTCTGCCTTACAAATATTATAGCAACTAACAGTACCTGGCTGAGGACCATCATCAAATGTGAGGTACACATATAATTTATTCGAATCTGCTACAAATGGCTGTTCGGGTGCTTTAGGACCCGCGCCTATTTTAGCGAGATAGGCTTTTTTGGCGGAATCAGATTTTGGATCCCTGTCTAACACTGTATTTTCCTTAGGTGAGTTATTACACGATGTAACCCCAAAAAAACCTAATAATCCTATTGCCAGCCATCGAAAGCCTCTCTGATACAGAAACATATACCTAAAAATTGTGCTGCTAAGATAGAGTATGCAATTACTCATTTATTCACAAAATTGTTAGCAAACCCATAAATGCAAGAGAAATTGCGAAAAATCAGGTTTAAAACATCGATTTGGATGTATCTTAGCATACTTTTTTACAAAACATCAATCTTTTGTTTTACGAAAAGTCCTTAAATAATCATGTATTGCTTGCTAAGGCGGCAGTTTAGAATTGTAGCTAATGACCAGAAAAGAAGAAGTACTACAAGACGTAGTAATTAAGTTTGCCGGAGATAGCGGCGACGGAATGCAGTTAACCGGACAACAGTTTACCAACAACACAGCGATGCTAGGAATTGACCTGGCAACTTTCCCGGATTTCCCGGCAGAGATTCGTGCTCCTATCGGAACATTAGCTGGGGTGAGTGGTTTCCAGTTACACTTTTCAAGCGCAAGAATTTACACTCCCGGCGATGATTGTGATGTATTAGTTGCCATGAATGCGGCTGCATTGAAAGCCAATTTAAAGAGCATCAAAAAGGGTGGGAAGATTATTGCCAATATTGATGGTTTTGATACCAAGAATTTAAGACTTGCCAATTATCCAGAAGGAGTTAATCCTTTGGAAGATGATAGCTTGGCTGGATATGATGTAACTAAAGTTGATGTTACCAAACTAACTCGTGAATCTTTGAAAGACTTCACTGAATTGGGTGTAAAAGAGCGCGACCGTGCAAAGAACATGTTTGTACTGGGATTGATCTACTGGATGTATAATCGTAATCTGGATACTACCAAAGAATTCTTGAAAGAGAAATTTGGTAAGAAGCCGGTGATTTATGAGAGTAATATTAAAGTTCTCCAAGCTGGATATAATTATGGTGATACCACTGAATCTTTCACTACTCGTTACAAAGTAGAGAAATCTAAAATGGAACCAGGATTATACCGCAGCATCATGGGTAATCAGGCATTGAGTTATGGTTTAATTGCAGCGAGCGAAAAAAGCGGATTGCCATTATTCTTAGGCTCATACCCTATCACTCCAGCAACGGATATTCTACACGAATTAGCAAAATATAAAAGCTTTGGTGTTCGTACTTTCCAAGCGGAAGATGAGATTGCTGCTATTTCTTCTGCCATTGGCGCTAGCTATGGTGGATCATTAGCGATCACAACCACTTCTGGTCCGGGTATGGCATTAAAAGCAGAGGCGATGGGATTGGCCATGATGTTAGAGATTCCTTTGGTAATCGTAAACATTCAACGCGGTGGACCATCAACTGGTTTACCTACCAAGACTGAGCAGAGCGATTTGATGCAGGCCTATTATGGAAGAAATGGTGAATGTCCAATGCCGATTATTGCATCTTCAACACCAAGCGATTGTTTTGATGTGGCAATAGAAGCATGTAGAATTGCGTTAGAGCATATGACACCTGTGATTTTGTTGAGTGATGGATATATTGCTAATGGAGCAGAGCCTTGGAAATTTCCGAAGTCGGCCGATTTAAAGCCGATTGTAGTAAAATTCAAAGCATCCATTGATGAGGGTGATGCGAAGTATATGCCATACAAGCGGGATGAAAAATTAGTACGTCCTTGGGCAGTTCCAGGAACAGCTGGTTTAGAGCACCGCATTGGTGGATTGGAAAAGCAGGATGTTACAGGTAATGTAAATTATGAGCCGGAGAATCACCAGCACATGATCAAAGTTCGTCAGGCGAAAGTTGATAAAGTGGCTGATTATATTCCAGCTCAAACTATTGATAGTGGTGCAGAGAAAGGCAAGGTATTGGTATTAGGATGGGGATCAACTTATGGTGCTATCAAGAGTGCTTGTCAGGAATTACACGCAGATGGTGTTTCAGTAAGTCACGCACATATTCGTTATGTTCGTCCTTTCCCTAAAAACTTAGGAGACATCATCAAAAACTTTGACAAGGTATTGATACCAGAAATTAACAATGGTCAACTTGTAAAGATCATTCGTGATCATTATAATGTAGATGCGATTGCATTTAATAAAATGATGGGTATTCCAATTACCAAATCAGAAATTATCGACGAAGTCAATAAATTATTATAATTACCGCTTTATCACAGCCCCCGCTGAAACTGATAAGTTTTAACATGAAGCAATCCTGAGTAAGGGTTGCTTCTTTGTTTT
>JBAXHC010000123.1:0-7674 GCA_037139075.1 Bacteroidota bacterium | reverse complement strand
ACATAGTGCATAAAAAAACTCCGAGATCAAATGAAATCGGAGTTTTTAGTGCTATAAGCTAGCCGTTTGTGATCTGGCTGGGACGTTCCTTATAAAACTAACACTGCGATAATCACAGGATTAGTTTGGTTTTGATTTCTTTTAACCCAAATACGAACAATTTTAATTTATTTATTAATTCTTTTTTATTGCTCAATTTTAAAAATACTAATTACGAATTATTGCTTTTTGTAAACTAAAACTTTAAAAGTATTGGGTATCATTTTTTTAGTTGAAGTATCAAAATCTGCTACACTTAAATAGATTTTATGAGTCTTTTGATCTAAAGCTAGGGTTTTGGCTTTTTTTTGAGTCATTAAAGTTTGAATCAAAAAATATTTATCTGCAGATTCTTGTTTAAAAATACTTGTGGTGCCATCGCCATTTGAACAAAATATCAGTTTTGTAGAAAGATCAAAAGCTACTGCATCTACACCACTACCAATGGAAAAAGTATTAATTATTTTTCCGGTAGTTGCCTCAACAATACTCATTCCTTTGTTTTCACGGCATACTGTGAAAAGTCTATTATTGTTTACATCGATAGCTAAGCCTGTAGGCCCGCCACACGGTGCTAAAGGGAAAGCATTAATGACTTTTAAATTTTTTGTATCAATAACTTCGATAAGATTTTTGTCTTCAATATTACAATAGATCTTTCCATTTTCATCAGTTACTGCAAATTCTGGAGCTCCTTTCAAATCCAAAGTAGCCACTTCTTTTAAAGTCTTTACATCAATTACAGAAATATTATTACTAGATCCATTAAATGCAAAAACTTTATCTGAAAACGTATCATATATGATTGCATCGGGTTTTTTACCATTCAATTTAATGATAGTTTTAATTTCCAATGTGTGTATATCAAATACATTAACTGTATTAGCTTTGCCATCACTTATAAAACCAAGATTAGAATTTGGTGCTATGGCAATCCCATGGTTTCCTAACATTCCAGAAATTGTTCCGATTGATTTTTCTGAATCCAAGTTAATTACATGAACATTAGTACCATGTGAAACGTACAGATTTTTTTTTATTTGATCTATAAATAAATAATCATAACTATCATTACCCGGCAAAGAAATTGTTTTATCTAAAACATAATTTACTTGTTGGGCATTTAATAAATTATTAAATGGGAAAAAAATTAGAAGTAGGAATAATTTTAATATATTTTTTTTCATTTTTAAAGACTTTATAATAAAAAATAAAAACCGCTGAGAAATTTTCACAGCGGTTTTTGAATAATTATTCTTTTTTAAAAAATTAGTGTTGGTTACTTTTAGTAGCATCTGAAGTGTAAGCACCAATATCATTGCTATACAAAGAATTACCTTTTCCTAAAGCTGGAGAACCAGTTTGTAAATGTAAATCTCCTGTAAAAGCAGCTCCATTAGGCGCTGCAACAATATTTGCAAAAGAAACAAAATTTGGATTCAAATTAGCAACACCTGTAGAAATTAAATCAGTAGATTTTGGTTTTCCAACTCCATCACTAGGATAAAAATTAGCTAATAAAGAAACAGAGATATTTGGATGAACAGTTGTATCGCTATAAATTAAACTTGAAGCATAAAACATGTTATATCCATATTTAGTATGAATAGTATCGGCATCAGTAAAGATCTCTAAACCTTGATAATTGTTTACCATTAAATTGTTATAAACATTACCAATTGCATTTAACCCGATTGAAATACCTCTTCCAGGCTCAGCAGCACCTCTTCTCCAACCACATGATAACAAGGTGTTATTGTAAACATTTACCACTGTTTGTGGGAAAGGTTGTAAACTGCTTGTTTCTAATTTAACTCCAGTCCCAGCTTGGCTGAAAATAACATTATAAGCTACGTCACCTGTTACACCTGATTTTAAATTAATCGCCTCACCATCAGTACTACCAGAAGAAAAAATACTATTTCTTAAAATCGTAATTTTTGCGCCTTTTTGCAATCTAATAAGATCATCCTGGCCATTTGTAAACCAACAATCTTCTATATCTACATTTATTGGTGCATTCACAAAAAGTGTTTTACGAGGACTTCCTGAGGGATCTGGACCACCTGTATTATCAATATGAGTCCATTTTACTGTTACAGCTTGAGCACTATCGCATTGAAATCCACCCCAAGTTCCTGGCATTTTAGAATCTGAATTAAATGAAACAGGTTGATCTTTGGTTCCAACCAAATTTAATACACCAATTACATTTACTTGTGCGTTATTTTTTACAATAACTACTACTCCTTGTTGAGCAGCCAAAGTATCTCCAGCCTTAATAGTAATATCTCCAGTAATCGTATAGGTATTACCAGTAATCAATGTTCCCTTAACAAATCCAGAAATACTTCCTGCAGTGATAGGGTTAGACGAAGGAACTGTTGGAGTAATAACTGTTGTCGTATCTTTCTTTGAACAAGAAAAAAAGGCTGTTGAAATGACAGCTAACATTAAATAAGAAATGGTTGTTTTCATTTTTTTGAATTTTTAATTACTGTATCGAATGCCTAGACTAAAACTGGCATTATAGGTATCTTTTCTAACCAATAAATTATTAATCTTGTTGACTGTTGCTGTATTTAATAGGTTATTGAATTTTCCGAAAATGGTAAAGTGTGAATTCTTTAATTGTTGTTCTGCAGATACAGCAAGGAAAGACTGGGGACTTTGATAATAATCATATCCATAGACAGGATATACCTGTGCCAAAGTTTTTCCCAAATACTGATAAGCTAATTGAGCAAAAAAGTGCTTTCTATCATTTTTGAATAAAAGACTAACATTCAAAGAATGGTCTGTTTGACCTTGCATTGGACGATTTTGTAAACGTTTAGGATCTGTTGTGCCTGCTAAAACATTTGTATAAAATTTAGGAGACGAAATATTCGAATAGATATAAGTATAGTTTCCTGAGAAACCGATATTTCCGAAATATTTAGAATAAACTAATTCAGTACCATATACTGTAGCAATGCCTAAATTCTGAGGCTTATATGTTGAAATATCTACATAGGCATATTCAATGGGATCCATAATCTGCTTGTAAAATGCCCCTAAAAACAACTGTTCGTCACCTTTGGGATATAATTCATACCTGATGTCGAAATTATTAGCAATAGAATGTTTTAAGTCTGGATTTCCAGTTTCAGAAGTTGGGCTACTGTTACTTAAAATTGTAGCTGGTACCAATTCATAGTAATTTGGACGGGAAATTGATTTGAAATACGAGACACGAATATTTGTTTTTGTATTTAATTTATATTTCAACATCAAACTTGGTAATATATCAGCATAACTTTTAGTTACTCCATTTATACCCGTAGGATAAAATGTATTTAAAGTAAAACCCTGGTCTGTTGTCTCATAACGTACACCACCAAATACGTCAAGGTTTTCAAGGGATATTTTAGCTTGTAAATATCCAGCAGCTATGTTTTCAAATAGCTTATAATTATTGATATCATAGGTTTGTGTTCCACTTGTATTGTAAACAATCCAACTAGCACTATTGATATCATTGAACACTTGTTTTACACCATTTGCATTCGTTGTAGGCTTTAAATCATATTCATTTTGAATATTGTACCGTGTTTTATGTCTGTATAAACCACCAGTCTTAATTTCAACAATTGCATTTTTTAATTTTCCTCTATATGTAAGATTAACAAGACCATTAATATCCTTATCGTTATTGTGTTGCCAAATTCTAGAAATATTATCAAAATAAAAAGGAGTACTTAAAAAAGTATAAGGACCATTAATGTCATTTGTAGTATGAACTGAATCTATTTTTTTGTTTATAGAAAGATCTGCCCTATCTGGAGTTTGCTTTTTAGCCATTGAATACACAGTTGCCCAGTCAAATAAGAAATGTTTAGACAATATATGCTTCCCCTCTAATTTTATATTTTCTATATATTGTTTATCAGTAATTGATTGATAGTCATTATAAACCGGACCGGTTCCAGGGACTGTTCTTCCTCCGTTGCCACCAATTAATGCAGTGTCTATGGATACTCTTGCTTGAGCCAAATAACTATAAAGGAAAACATTGGTAATTGTTATTTTATTGGCACTATCAATGATATAATCTGCATGCACAGTTAAACCATTATTCAATTGTTGAGTTGAAATTGTTCTATTGGCAACATCCGAAATGGTTGGTTGGTTTTTATAAATGTCTGGGACTGCCTGATTATTGATAGAATTTGTAGCAAAGTATTGATTTTGAAATACGTTGCTAATTAAAATCCCCATTTTATTCTTTAGGAATCTTTTGCCATAAGTAAGTCCTAAAGTTCCAGTTGGCAAGGCAGTTTCCTTTTTGAAATCTAAATTTGATCTACTAAAATCCCCAGGTTGAGCTATATAAGATTTGCCAAATCTATCGGTTAGATTTTTTTGCTGGATATCTTTTTTAGAGAATGAGGTGTAACCTTGATTAAAAAGAATTGTACTATATCCAAGTGATGTAGTGGCTTTAAATATTGGTGCATTAGGTGCATCTTTCATTACGAGATTTACTGATCCACCAATTGCATCACCTTCCATTTCAGGTAAAAGTGTTTTACTTACTTCAATTTTTTGTAATAATTCTGAGGGCACAACACTTAATGATATGAAACGAGATTTTTCATCTGGGCTTGCAATTTTTATTCCATTAATAAGTGTATTGTTATACCTTGGTTCTAAGCCTCTAACAATTGCATAGGCTTCATCTGAACCACTGTTTTTAGATAGTGTTACACCACTAATTCTCTGTAAAACATTTGCAGCATTGATATCAGGAGAACGTTCCATTACCTTTGCAGATACTATGTTCTGTAAACTATTAGATTTTTTTTCCTGAGCTCTTGCATTAGTTTCATTTTCTCCATTAATTCTTCCAAAAACACTCACGTTCTCAAGAGAATGAACTTTATCAATCAGAATAAAATTTATAGCCTCGTTGCTCTTAATGGAAACTTTAATTTTCTTTGATACAACTTCACTATTGATGGATTCTACCACAATAGTATATTCTCCAGATGGAATATTTTTTAAAGAGAAAAAACCATTTTTATCTGAATTTGATTTGTACAGGGTATTTTTTAAAAAAACTGAAGTACCCTCCAGAGGTTGATTTTTTGTATCTTTTACATAACCTGAAATTGATGCAGATTGTGAATATATTATTGTAGAGAAAAATATAAAAGAAAGGAATAAAATTAAGCGCATAATCATTTATGACAAAACTATTTACTAATATATTAGAAGATTGCATTTTTAAAGTATCATAACTTAATAGTAATAATTTGATCACTTAGACATAATGTGAATTATCAAATTGAAATTAATTAAGCAAAACTTTTGATTTTCTGAGATTTATTATTCAATTGAATTTTTAATAAGAAACACTTTTGAAGTATGGAGTGTGGTTTTTATTTTTAGCTCATAGGTAATTTGAACACGCAACTACTCTTTATAATTTAGGGTGTTTTTTTATTTTACTTCAAAATACAAATGATCATGTAAACTACATTTTGGATTAAAAGGTGTTGCGCATTAAGGACAGGAATAGCCAGATGATTTATATGCAGAAATGCTCATTTCTGTTTTACAAGCCCCACAAAGGATTGCTCTTGTTTCAAATTCTTCTTTGTTCCAAACTTTTGCTGGATGATTTGCTTCTTCCTCATGACATTGGTAGCAGGGATAAATGTTATTACAACACTTGAATTTTATTGCAATGATATCAAGAGAAGAATGGTAATGAATGCAGCGAGTCTGTCTATCTGTCGTTTTACCTTTTATTTCTATTACTTGACTCTTATTTTGCATAATTCAAAATCTATAAAAAACTGAGATTAGTAAAACTTACATTATCAAGATTTAAACCATTTCCATTTAAAGAGTTCATAGAGTACATCAACCGAGCCAAACAAATTCCTACAAAAGACTACAAAATCGTGCCATAAATGACATAAAAAAACTCCGAAATCGAATGAAATCGGAGTTTTTTGAGTTTTATTTTTTTATTAAACTTTTTGATTTAAAAGTTTTTTCACCGATAGTGCCGTATCTAAAACAGTCTTTTCAAAAGAAATGGGCTGCCAATTGAATGTGCTTGAAGTTTTAATAATATCTGCTTCTATTGTATTTCCTATAAAGGGTAACATCCCTTTTACTTCATCATTAAATTTCGACATAAACTTTAATAAGAAAGTAGGTGCTATTTTGGTGCTAACTTTTTCATACCCATTCGACTTTAAGATTTGTGCAATTTCCTGAATAGCATGTGGCTTTTCAGTTGTTACAATAAAACGCTGGCCATTGGCCTTTTCATTTTCTAAAGCCAACACATGAATTTTTGCAACATCTCTTACATCCGACATAACTGAATAGGCATTTGGCAACATGGGAACTTTGCCTGATATTAATTTATTGAAAAAATCCATGGATTCTGTTGCTAAGTTGCCCGTGAGTGTTGGTCCATAAATAGGTCCTGGAATAATGACAACTAATTCTAATTTTGAATCCCCGTTTTGATTATTTATAAAATCCCAAGCTGCTTTCTCAGCAAATGTTTTACTCTTAAAATATGCGGTAACATTTTTAGCCTTGGTATTTGTCCAACTATTATGATTTATTTTTATGATTCCATTTTGACCACCATGCATTGCAACGGTTGAAGAGGTAAGAACAACCCTTTTAATGCCTGCATTTTTAGCTGCATTTAATGCTCTTAATGTTCCTTCCACCGCTGGTTTAATTAAATCATTTTCGTCTTTTGGAACTTTTACCACAAATGGTGAAGCAATATGTAAAACATATTCGCATCCTTCCATTGCCTTGTCCCAACCATCATCTTTCATTAAATCAAGTTCGCAAAATTCGAGATTCCCATCAGGTTCAACTATGGTTTTAATGCCCTTAATAACTTCATCTATTTTAGACATGTTACGGATAGAACCTCTTACTGCAAAGCCTTTTTTTAATAATTCAGCAGCACAGTGCTGTGCAACAAATCCTGAAATTCCGGTTATTAATACTTTTTTCATTTTAATTAAAATTTATTTAGCTAATAATGCTTTTGTTTTAAAATCCTTCCAGAATAACAACCCTTCCTGCTTCTACTTGCATTTCTTCCATTCGTAATTTTTTGAAAGGTTGGTATTCTTCAGCATCATACCAATTTTGTGCTGCTTCCATATTTGGAAAACGAAGAATAGCAGACCAATTGCCATCCCAATCACCTTCTTTAACTATCGGAGTTGCAGTACCTGCAATCATTTGTCCTTCATATCTTTGCAGAATGGGAAATACAAACGGTGCATATCGTTGGTTAAGATCTTCCAGACTTTTTACTTTCATTTGAACCATAATGAAGGCTGGTTTCGGAAGGGCAACTTTTTCTGTTGCATTAGTTTTGTTTTCCATGTTTTAATTTTAATTAATTACTTTTGTTTTGCAAGCAAACCTAAGTAATTACTTTTATTTTGCAAGTAATAATTTATAATAAAAATAAATGAATGTAGATTTTAGGTGTCAGTGCCCCATTGCTTCGGCTCTTGATATTATAGGGGATAAGTGGTCTTTATTAATTATAAGGGATATGTTGTTTGATCACAAAAAAACGTATACTGATTTTTC
>JBAXHC010000122.1:0-7865 GCA_037139075.1 Bacteroidota bacterium | reverse complement strand
TCGTCAAATAAAATAATTACAGATTCAGAGTTATCAAAATATGATTTTAGTTTTGATGCATACGCTTCGATAGATAATTCTTCATTATTTACATGCTGTGCTGTATGGAAATTTTGTGAATTTAGGGTAATCAGGGCGGCCTTTTTTTGCTGATAGTTTAATGCAAAAATCGAGAATTGGAAACGCAGAATATTTCCATTTTTTATTTTAAATGCAGTTTCAAATTGTTGACTCTGTTCTCCATTACCTTTTAATAAAATTGATTCGAAGGAATCATGCGAACCTTTGAATAGGATTTCTGCAACATTAATATTTTTTAATTCTTCCCTACTATAACCAAGCAATAGAAGAGCAGATTCGGTCACATCCAAAATTGAAAATGTAGTTGTATCAATAATCCACATTGGGTTATTGGAAGCCTTAAAATAATCGATTAAAACTTTGTTTTCAGGTTCCACAGTTGTATATAATATCAAGAAGTATAAAAATTAGTGAAATTACATGATACTCTCTCAAATAGAAATAATTAAAACAGCAATAACTATTATTTATTATTGAATTCTAAAATAAAATTATAGATAATGTAAAATAATATCATTTAACTGCTTCTTATAAATTTATAAAACAGTTGTATGAAATTATTTATTAATGTCTTAGGCCTTAATAATTTCAGCAGCAAAATTAATTATGAAAGTTGTGCCTTTATTCGGTTCTGTTTCTACCTCAATACTACCTCCTAATGATGTTATTTGTGAGTGTACTAAATACAAACCAATTCCCTTACTATCTGCGTGACGATGAAATCTTTGGTATAATCCGAAAATTTTATCTTTCACTTTTTCCCAAGCCATTCCCAATCCATTATCTGAAAAGGAAAGTTGTATACAATCATTTTTTATTGTGCTTTTTATTTTGATGTGTGGGATTAATCCCGGCTTGCCATATTTAATAGCATTGGTTATTAAATTTAAAAAAATGCTTTCTAAATAGGCGCTATTAAACTGAACAGAATTTGCTTCCTTAAAGTCATAATCGATAGTAGCTTGAGATGCTTTAATAATGTTTCCGATAGAACTTATTACTTTGTTTAAATGCGTTTCCAAATTTAAAGTTGCCAGCTCTTGATTGTTATTTTCTTTTATGATTAGAATTTTAATTAAATCATCTAAAGTTGCTTTTAAAGAAATAGTCGACGATTTAAATGCCTCAATTAAAGATCTTGTTTTCGGATCCGATATAGTTTCTAATTTTAACAGTTGTATGATACCCATCAAATTGGTTAGTGGGCCTCTTAAATTGTGAGAAGTGATATAGGAGAATTGTTTCAACTCCTTGTTATTATTTGATAATTCCTTAATCAATAATTCTCTTTCTTCCATTTCCCTTCTTCTCATTGAAACATCTTTTTGAATAGACACCCAATGTGTGTACCATCCAATTTCATTAGTAATTGGCACCATTGAAATATTTACCCAAAATGGGTCTCCGTTCTTTTTATAGTTAACAATTTCAACTTCATTCGGCAACCAATTCTTTATAGAACTATTAAGTTTATCTAGTTCTTTCCTACTAGTAAGAGGGCCTTGCATAATTCTTGGATTTTTGCCCAATACATCCTCAGCAGTATACCCAGTTGTTGTTGTGAAAGATTTATTGACATATATAATTCTTGGCCCATCAAGACTCATTTCTCCTGCATCAGTAATCATTATTGCATCACTTGTCTTTTCTATAATCAGTTTGAAAAGCTCTAACTCTGTTTTTGTTTTATTTAATTGTGTCACATCTCGAATTATTTTCGAAATTCCAATCACTTTATTTTTTGCATTTAATATTGGCGACATGGTTAATGACACATCAATGATCTCTCCGTTTTTCTTTATTCTTTTCGACTGAATCTGGTTGAAAAAAACGCCTTTTCTAGATTTTTTTATTAAGGCATCTTCTTGTGAAACTATGTTAGATGGAATAAACAGTTTAAAGTCGTCACCAATAACATCTTCTTCTTTAAATCCAAGTAAAATTTCAGCACTTTTATTCCAACTAGTGATTTTACCAATCATATCACAACTAATAACAGCGTCATTTGTAGAATTAATAATGGAAGCTAATAGACTTTGGTTTTCGCGTAATTTTATCTCTTCCGATATGTTGCGCATATTGGAAACTATTGCCCTGATATTGACATCATGTAATCGATTAGTAAGTGAACCTTCTAGCCATAAATAATGTCCATCTATATGACGCCATCTAAATATATCATGAATTTTAAGCCCTTTTGTAGCTACTAAATTCTTTATGGTTGATTGCAAACGTATATAGTCATCTGGATGAAGAAATTCAAGGACACTTTGATTTTTATCTAAAATATCATCGTGTCTGCCAGTCAGTTGAAAAGCAGCTGCACTTCTGTAAATTGTTTTAAAATCCTCATCGTACAAAGAAATCATATCAGTTCCACTCTCTGTTAGCGATTTAAATCTACTCTCACTTATTTTTAATAGGTCTTCTGTTTTTTTTCTTTCAGATATATCATTTGCAGTTATTGAGATTCCGAATATTTCTTCGCAATTTGTAAATAGAGGTGAAAATCTAAAACTCCACCATATTGATGTATCGGGAATATTGATCACCATATTTTTTGTTTCATACCCGTTAAGTGCTGTCAAAGCATATTCAGTAAATCTTGGTTTAAATATTTCTGGTAAAATTTGGGTGGCGTTTTCGCCTATAACTAAATCAGTATCAAACAAACATGTAGCATATTTCTGTGCTTGTTTATTAAACGCGGTGATCTCTAGATATTTATTGAATAAAACAATGATGGAATTAGAATCATTGAAAAATGCGTTTAAGGATAAATTGGCGTTGGTTTTGAAAAGCTGTTCATTTTCAAAAGGCCTTCGATCATTTCTTGTTTCAGATTCGGTAAGCATATATGAATGATTAAGCAGAAAAATTAAAATCAAGTCTAGAATGATCCTGAAATATATAAACAACAAAACGCATAAATTGTTCATAAAATAATTAAATTTAATTATTTATGTATTATAAAAATAAAGAATAATAAAAATTCACATTGTGTAATGATGCCTTTTTAGGTATTAATTTTATGAAAGCGGTCGGTTTTTCAATTCATGATAGCTTTAAAGCTTATAAGTATATTTTTTGGAATCAATTCGTCTTTCATCTATTTGTTTAGTTTTAATAGGAATAGTGGAAAGTCATAAAAAAAGCCTTTCGAAATTTCGAAAGGCTTTGTACCAATATTTGGATGCTATATTATTGAGTTTTTTCTGCCGCTTCTTTTTTGGAAATCCTATCTTTTGTCATAGTTAATAGTTCTTCCAATTTTGTTCTATTCATATAAGTCCCCTTATGAATTAATGCAAAGATCTTTTTAGTGTTATGAATGTCTGTTAAAGGGTTAGCATCTAAGATTAATAGATCTGCTTTTTTATTTTCTTCAACCGAACCATAATCTTTTGATTGGTTGAAAAAAGCTGGACCATTGATAATGGAAGCTTTCAATGCTTCATGTATAGGTAATCCATAATGAACCATCATTGCTAATTCATCATGCAACCCAATGCCTGGATAATTGTAGGAGTTTAAATACCCCGCATCCGTACCTGCTAAAAATGGAACTCCTGCCTGATAAAGCCATGGAATTAAATGAGCTGCAGTTTCAAAACTTTGGTGTCTTGCAATAACCGCCGCAGCATCATCTTTAGCTGCACGATCAACTCTCCAGGCATAGGTTCTTTTCAATGCTGGTCCGAGATATTTTAAGTAGTCGTCGTGTTGGTGATTGTCCTCATCTAAATATGCAACAACTCTGCTTCCATTCATAGTAGGAACAACGGCTGTTCCGTTTGCTGCTAACAATTTGAATTTGCGAATAGCTGTGGCACTATCCATACTTTGCATCAATTGTATGGATGCATCTTTTGCACTGATCTTATTTTCTCTTCTTAATAATGTAATTCTTTCTTCGTCTTTCGAAGCAGCTCGCATTAGATAACTCAAGTGTTCAATGGTTGATAAACCTGCGTCAGATAATTCGTTCAGCGTATATTGTACAGGAGCATGCCCAGAAACCTTCCAGCCTCTTTTTCTTGAAGCTTTGATGGATGCCATAAACAAAACAGGGTCTAAAGCATTATCTGTGATTTTTATAAAATCTACTTTTAATCCCTGCAAGGAATCCAGTGCCAGATTCATTTCTGATTCATTAGCAATTTCAATATCCCCCGGCCAGATTGATTTTGGCCCTTCCAGTTTGGGGCCAGAAGTAAAAATGGTTGGCCCTTCTAATTTGTTTTCTTCAATGGCTTTTTTCCATTCCAAAACAGACGGACTAATATCCCCGGCACAATCTCTCACAGCAGTAACGCCATTGGCTAGAAAAAGCGGTAAAAGCCATTTGTTTTCTTCTTTCAATGTGTCGCCCCCAAAATGAACATGCATATCCCATAAAGAAGGCATGATGTATTTGCCAGAAGAGTTTAATAAATGATGGGTCTGATAATTTTTGCTAATTCCGTTTTTACCAACTGCTATAATTCTTCCCTTGTTGATTACCACTGTTTGATGTCCAAGGATTCGATTATGTAAAACATCTACAATTGAGATGTCTTTTAGAATCAAATCGGCCTGTTTGGTTTGCGCGATAGATATTATTTGAATGAATAGTAAACTTAAAAAGAGAATAGGCCTCATATAAATACTTTTGTTGAATTTACATAAAAGCCCTCAAGGAGAATTAGCCTAGGTGTATTTATTTATTAGTGTCTTCTTTACTTAGCTTCGATGCATTTTTTACAATTTCAATAATAACAGCATCCAGTTTTTCTACTTCTTTAGAAATGAAGCTAATTAATGCCATCTTCTCATTAAGATTTATTGAAGACTCTGGTTTAAGAAGAAGAGAAGAAATTCCTAGTAGGTTAGCAACCGGCGCTCTTAATAAATGTGATTCTCTCCAAACAATTCCATCAAATTCTTTTTGAAAGTTCGAAATTTTTATTTCGTTAAACTTCAACTTTGATATATCTTTTGAAGTAAAAACAACACCAATTATTTCTTTTTTTGAACAGTAAATTGGACGAAAGCTGAATAATCGCCAAACATTATTTAATTTATTTATTCTTTTTATGAAAAATTCTTTTTCATAACTGCTGCCATTTAATGCTTCCGAAATTCCTTTTAGAAAAAGCTTTTCAAAATTTCCCTTAAGAAACTTTTTCACATCATCTCCTTTTTTAATTTTTATTCCAAAAGCGGCTTCAATTTCTTCATCGGCAGCTTTGTTAAAATGAGCTACTTGATAATTTTTATCGATGAAAATAGATATATCAAAAGATCCATTGGCAAATCCAGAAACAACAAAATCATCATTATTTTGATTACTATATGCATAGGAATACTGCATACCATATAGCAGATTGGGGTTCAATATAAATAAGTAAATATTTAAGGCAATTACCAATGTTATACTTATGTCTGCGATAATAGTGCCAAAATCGATTCTAAATAGAATTAAAATAATTCCTACAATAACAATTGAGTGTGCTAATATTTTAATCCAAAGAAATTGTGAAGCAAAACGGATTAAGCGGCTATTTTCGATTAACACAAATTTTGGTGCTCTTTTTTTGAAATCAAGGAAGATCTTATAGGAATAAAAAAGATAAATATTAGTTAGTAAAAATTTGGCTAGGTTATGAAGAGAACCATATGAAACATCAGCTGTTAATTCTACCCATTCAACACTGCCTTGTTTTAATAAACTAGTTAACACCCCGAGTTTATAAGTACTACTTGAAAAGTAAAAGGGTAGAAGTTCTAAAAGGTGCAGCAAAAAAGGTAAAAAGTGAAAAATATCTTTTCTCTTTAATCGCGACTCGTTATTTAGTAAGGTTCTAATAAAAAGATACGTGAGAGGTCCGATTAAATAACCTAAGGGAGCAATAACTCTAATTAGATGCGGGAAATGAAATATGTAGTTCGACTCGTATAAAACATTATTACAAGTTGTGAATAATAGAATTGCAAAATGCAGACCTACAATCTTAAAAGGTAATTTTTTCTCTTTGCTGAAGTAGAATAAGATTAGAACGAAACACCCTATTATGCAGATGGCAAACTTAACCAGTAGTAACATATTTAAAGAATTAACCGAAACCGAATTGTTCCAGAAATTTTGTAAATAGGGGTCAGCAAATTTAATAATTTAATATATGTATGTATGTTACAAAGGTTGCAAAACATATAAAAAAAACGTCAAACATGTATTTCAACAGGTATAGTTTTTTTGTAATAAATCATAGCCCCCTTAGAAGTAAGGGCATAATAAAAGCCGCAAACATATAATGTCGCGGCTTTTTAAATGCTGTAGTGGTAGTATGTGTATAGAAAAGCTGTGATTGAAATTTACTAATAAGCGTATATTTTTCATAGATAAATACTATTAATATTGTTTATGAAAAGTTCGAACCTCATTTTATTGATTGCAAGACTTGGACACTTTAAAGGTGATATCGCAGGGCAGGATGAAAAAGCTTTAAAATTGCAGGTTTTTTTTCCTTTTGCCAACTCTACTTCTTTCTTTAACTTCCAATTTAAAGCTCATTTCTACGATTAAAAGCCATCTAAATGAAAGAAGTATTTAAGCTTGCAAAAGCATGTTTTTTTTTCTTGTTGTTCCTAAACAATTCATCTTGCAAAAACCAGGATAATTCACAAACAAAAAATAACAAAGCTGATAGCCTTGCTGAAATACAAAAGCACAGCGCAGAAAATGCATTAAAAGGACTGGATGTTTTTGAAGGATTAGCCGTACATACTTTTGCCACAGAGCCCATGCTTAAAAATCCCACCAATATTGATGTGGATGAAAGAGGTAGGGTTTGGGTAACAGAAGCCTATAACTATCGACCCGCCATTAATGGGAATCCTACAAATCCCAAGGGGGATAGAATTGTGATTCTGGAAGATACAAATGGCGATGGCATTGCTGATAAGTCTAAAGTTTTTTATCAAGGGCCCGAATTAAACGCACCATTAGGTATTTGTGTATTGGGCAATCGGGTAATTGTATCTCAAAGTCCTTATATCTGGTCGTTTTATGATGATAATGGTGATGATGTGGCAGATCGTAAAGAAATTTTATTCCAGGGAATTGGTGGTGAACAGCACGATCATGGTGCCCACGCATTCACCTTTGGAGCCAATGGTAAATTATATTTCAATTTTGGAAATGAAGGGAAAACTTTAAAAGATAAAAACGGTAAAACAGTATTGGACCAGGATGGTGAAGAAATTGGTCCGAAAAAGTATCAACAGGGTATGGTTTTCAGATGCGACATTGATGGTTCAAATGTAGAATGCTTAGGCAATAATTTTCGAAATCCTTATGAAGTAGCCGTTGACAGTTATGGAACTTTATGGCAAAGTGATAATGATGATGATGGCAATAAAGGGACACGTATAAATTATGTAATGCCTTATGGCAACTATGGCTATAAAGATGAAATCACAGGTGCAGGCTGGGAAGCCAACAGAACTAATATAGAAGATTCAATTCCGTTACGTCACTGGCATTTAAACGACCCGGGTGAAGTGCCTAATTTATTACAAACTGGCGCCGGATCTCCAACAGGTATGTTGGTTTATGAAGGAACTTTATTACCTAAAGAATTCCAGGATCAACTTATTCATGCAGATGCTGGTCCAAATGTTGTTCGTTCTTATTCTCTGAAAAATAATGGGGCAGGTTATTCAGCTTCTATCATTAATATTCTAAAGGGGGATAAAGACCAATGGTTCCGTCCTGCAGATGTTTGTATTGCACCAGATGGATC
>JBAXHC010000121.1:0-7902 GCA_037139075.1 Bacteroidota bacterium | reverse complement strand
ACTAAAATAAAATGTGGCGGAGTTGTAACTTCGCCACTTTCTTTTAATAAACATCATGAGCGACGAGATCAAACATGAATGTGGGCTTGCCTACATCCGCCTTAGAAAACCATTTTCCTATTACCTGCAACAGCATGGTTCAGTAACCTATGGGCTTAGTAAGCTCTACCTGTTGATGGAAAAACAACATAATCGCGGACAAGATGGCGCCGGGTTTGCATCAGTAAAATTGGATACGGAACCAGGGAATCCCTTTCTTTATAGAATGAGGAGTAACGCTCCCCAACCAATTGCGGACTTATTCTTTAAAATAGGACAGGAAGTAGCGGAACTCGAAAAGTACCAACCAGATATAAAACAACATCCAGGTTTAATGAAAGGGCATCTGCCTTTTCTTGGCGAATTATTGTTAGGACATTTGAGATACGGTACGCAGGGTAAAAATAATGTAGAGTTCTGTCACCCTTTTATCAAGCGCGACTTAATGCCAGGAAAAAACATGGCATTAGCAGGTAATTTCAATCTGGTAAATACGGATGAGTTATTTGATTTAATTAATATGAGCCCGGGCGATTTTCAAAAGCAAAGTGATCTTGCGGCTATG
Organism: Bacteroidota bacterium; assembly: GCA_037139075.1. GTDB lineage: Bacteria > Bacteroidota > Bacteroidia > Chitinophagales > Chitinophagaceae > Sediminibacterium. Next base: position 7,298 of record JBAXHC010000121.1, on the reverse strand, counting down.
TTGGAAGTGGTGCATCATTTTCTTTCAAAAGAAGACGAATTGAACCCGAACGCTGCAGATATTGTAAAGGTTTTGAAGAAAGCTACTCCACTTTTCGACGGTGGTTATACAATTGGATGTTTATTAGGAAATGGATATAGTTTTGTAATGCGCGATGCTCATGGCATTCGACCTGCATACTATTATATCAATGATGAGGTAATTGTTTCTGCAAGTGAAAGAGCTGCAATCAGAACTACGTTTAATGTAGGTGAGAATGAAGTGATGGAACTAATGCCAGGATCTGCTTTGATCGTTGACGACAAAGGCAATTATTCGATAGAACAAATACTCGAACCCAAGGAAAGACGTGCTTGCAGTTTTGAAAGAATTTATTTTAGTCGGGGTAGCGATGAAAAAATATATCGCGAAAGAATTGCGTTGGGTCACCACTTAAGTAAAACGGTTTTAGAAAGTATCAACTACGATTTAAAGAATACCATCTTCTCATATATTCCTAATACAGCCGAAGTGGCTTTCTACGGATTGGTAAAGGGAATGGAAGAATATTTGAATAAGATTAAAGTAGAACGTATTCTAAGTTGGGGTAATGATTTCTCTCCTGAAAAATTAGAGGAAATGGTGAATAGAAAAATTCGCCAGGAAAAAATTGCAATCAAAGATGTGAAACTTCGCACTTTCATTACCGAGGATGCGAATCGTAACGAAATGGTTCAGCATGTGTACGATATTACCTATGGTACCGTTAGAAGAGGAGAAGATACTTTGGTGGTAATTGATGATAGTATTGTTCGTGGTACTACTTTAAAAGAAAGTATCATTAGAATGCTATCGCGCCTTGGACCTAAAAAAGTTATTGTGGTTTCTTCTGCACCTCAGATCAGATATCCAGATTGTTATGGAATTGATATGAGTAAGCTGGGCGATTTCATTGCCTTTAAAGCTGCTGTTGCCTTATTGAAAGATAGAAACATGGAGTATGTATTGACACAAGCGCTTGAAAAAATCAAAGAATTACAACGCAATAATCAATTGCATTCTGAAAATGTAGTTCGCTCTATTTATAAACCTTTTACTACGCACGAGATTTCTGATAAAATTGCAGCATTAATTACTCCTAAAGATGTTGATATTGATGTGCATGTAATTTATCAAACCATTGAAGACTTGCATGATAGCTGTCCTACCAACAATGGTGATTGGTATTTTACCGGAAATTATCCTACACCGGGTGGTAATAAAGTGGTAAACAAAGCCTTCCTGAATTATATGGAAGGGAAAGATGTAAGAGGTTATTAATGTGATGTTATACGCGGTAACAAAAAGCATTGATATTCATGCCAGCTCCAACTGATGCAAACATCACTATATCGCCTTTTGTAATGCTATGATCCTGTAGTAAATTCCTTTTTACCAAATCGTATAATGTAGGAATAGTAGCAACTGAACTGTTACCTAGTTTATGAATGCTCATCGGCATGATATGTTGAGGCACTTCTTTAATTCCATATAACTTATATAAAGCTTTTACAAAACCCTCATCCATTTTTTCGTTAGCCTGGTGCAGAAAGAATTTTTTAACCTCGGTAATTTGAATACCTGATTTATCCAGGCATTCTTTCATAGCAAGTGGCACATGTTTAATTGCATATTCATATACTTTTCTTCCCTTCATTTTCATGTATCGAATATTGGGATCAGAATCTGGTAAGTAAGATTGGCCCATTGTTAAATAGAAAGCTTCATCAACACAATGACTCTGCACGCAGGTGGCTATAATGCCACTATCGGTTTCAGCGGCATTCACGGTTTCAATGATACAAGCACCGGCACCATCACTGAAAATCATACTATCGCGATCATGTATATCGATCACTCTGCTTAAAGTTTCTGAGCCAATTACCAGGCATTTTTTTGCAATTCCTGCTGTGATAAAAGCATGGCCTTGAATCACACCCTGGATCCATCCGGGGCAACCAAATAAAATATCATAAGCAACACAAGCAGGGTTTCTAATACCAAGTCCATGTTTTACTCTGGATGCCAGCGCCGGTAATACATCTATTTGAATACTATCTTTTACAACGTCTCCAAAATTATGCGCGAATATTATTTGATCGATTGTTTCTGGATCAATGCCTGCATCTTCAATTGCTATACGAGCAGCAATCAACGCCATATCAGATGAATTCATTTCAAGATCTGCATATCTCCTTTCTTCAATACCTGTAATGCCTTTAAACTTCTCCACTATTTCATCTGCAGGGGTAGTAAGTGGTTTGTGGTCTTCACCATAAAATTCGGAAGAAGTAAAATCTTGATTGGTCTTAATATGTTCAGGAATATAACTACCAGTTCCTGTAATAACTATTCTTGATGCTTGCATGCTAATATGGTTTGCTGCTTTAGAAGAGCCGATTCTTTCAAATTTAAACATTAATTTCAAAAAAAAACACCCAAAATAATCGGCAAGTATAAAAAAAAAGCGATCAACAATTGCTGTTGACCGCTTTCTAAATCATCTATCAGTATTATAAATACCTATCGCCTTTGTTTCTCTTAACTTCAGCAACGTATTCTTTAATGGCTTGTTCTTTTTCTTTTTTGCAAATCATCAACACATCTTTTGTATCGATGATGATGCAATCATCAAGTCCTTGAATCAATACCAGCTTATCGTGAGGCGCAGATATCATGCACTTGGTAGCATCAATTACAATTACATTTTCACTTGTAACAGCATTACCTAAGTAATCCTTATCCAAATTATCATAAGCGCTATTCCAGGTTCCCAGGTCGCTCCATCCGAATGATGATGGAATTACAAATACATTATCTGCTTTTTCCATGATCGCGAAATCGATAGATACATTGGTACAAAGTGGATAGATACGGTTTATAGCATCTTTCTCATTAGGGGTATTGAAATTTTCTTTTTCATTATCAAACAACTCATACATTTCTGGTTGATACTTTTCAAAAGCCTTCATTACATTTTTTACCTGCCAAACAAAAATGCCGGCATTCCATAAGAAATCTCCGCTAGATAAAAAGGTCTTAGCTAATTCCAGGTTTGGTTTCTCAGTAAATGTTTTTACTTTATATATGCCATCGCCAGCAGAAATTGTTTCATGTTGGATATAACCATATCCCGTATTAGGATGTGTTGGTTTTATACCAAGTGTAACCAGCGATTTAATTTGAGTTACAAAGTCTAAAGCTTTATAGGTAATATTTCTAAATGCTTCATTGTCTAAGATCATGTGATCGCTTGGTGCTACAATCAATGCTGCTTCAGGATCTTTCTGTAGTAATTTGTAAGATATATAAGCCACACATGGGGCAGTATTTTTTCTGCTTGGTTCTGCTAATATATTTTCAAAAGGCAATTCAGGCAATTGTTCGTGAACAATCGACACGTATTCATCGGAAGTAACTATGAATATATTTTCATTAGGTATGAATGCAGCATATCTTTCATAGGTCCAACGAATCAAAGACTTACCCGTATTTAAAATATCTAAGAATTGTTTCGGGTAACTAGCTCGGCTTTTTGGCCAGAAACGGCTTCCAATTCCACCAGCCATAATTGCTACATAGTGATGTTTATTCATACTGTGAAAGGGTTTGTTTAATTGTCTAGATTTTTAATGCAATAAGTGCGCAATTCTAAACGATTTTTTACAAGTAGTTATTGTTTTTGTTAAACAATTCCTTCTTTAACTAAGTCATGAAGATGCAAAACGCCGATATAGTTATTATTTTCAGCCACTAATAGTGCACTAATATCATTTTCTCTTAATGTATTTAATGCTTCCACTGCTAATGTATTTGCTGCAATAGTTTTTGGATTTTTGGATAATATATCTGATGCTTTAATATGTTCGATATGATTACTTTTTTCTAACATCCTGCGCAAATCACCATCAGTAATAATTCCCACGATCTGATTATTTTCATCCACAACTGCAGTAAGGCCTAATCTTTTTTCGGTGATCTCAACAATAACTTCTTTTAAACTTGCCGAAGCCAATACCTTCGGTTGAGCATTGTGTTTGCTTAAATCTTCTACACGCAGATATAAACGTTTTCCTAAATTTCCTCCGGGATGATATTTTGCAAAATCCCTACCACTAAAGCCTTTAAGGTCCATTAAACATACCGCAATGATATCGCCCATGACCATTTGTACAGTTGTACTGCTGGTAGGAGCTAAATTATTGGGGCATGCTTCTTTACTTACAGTGGTATTTAAAACAATGGATGCCTGTTGTGCAAGGAAACTATCTGTATTCCCCACCATGCCAATCAGTATATTTCCAAAATTTTGAATCAATGGAACCAAAACTTTGATTTCAGGACTTTCACCGCTTTTACTAATTAACAACACAATATCTTCTTCTTGAACCATCCCTAGATCGCCATGTATTGCATCTGCAGCATGCATAAAAAGAGATGGGGTGCCAGTTGAATTGAGTGTTGCAACAATTTTTTGTGCAACAATGGCGCTTTTGCCAATACCACTAATTACAAGTCTTCCCTTTGCTGCATGAATAGCATTGATTGCTTTTTCAAAATCAGCATCGATAAAAGCCGACAGGCCGGCAACAGATTGTGCTTCCAATTCAATGGTACGCAGGGCTGTTTGTTGGATAGATGAATTCATCGATGCAAATGTAAACTTTAACAGCTTAGAGTTACTATTCAAAACATAGTTCGTTAACTTCGTTAGCCATTTTTAGGGATTTTTTCCAAATTTGGCAGCGATTATCCTGCCTAACCTATCTGACCCACTAATTATCAGCTATTTAAAGTTTTAACTAGGGGTTACGGGAAAAAAGTTTTAACTTATATTAAAATGTTACCATCCTCATAAAAGGGTGAAAATAGATATAGATACATGGCTACTACAACTAAAAAGGCGGCTCCTAAAAAAGCTCCTATTAATAAAAAAAGTTCTCCAAGAAAAGACAATAGCGCTACAATAACTACCGTGCATCAATACGATATTCATGAGGGGTTAGAGAAATATTTTGGATTCAGAGAGTTTAAAGGCACGCAGGAAAAATCGATCAATAGTTTATTAAATGGCCAGGACACATTTGTGATCATGCCAACGGGTGGTGGTAAAAGTTTATGTTATCAACTGCCAGCTTTGTTAATGGAAGGATGTGCTATCGTGGTTTCGCCACTTATTGCGCTCATGAAAAATCAAGTTGATTTGGTTCGTGGGTATAGTGAAAAGGATGATGTGGCGCATTTTTTAAACTCATCATTGAATAAGGGTCAGATTAAAGCAGTAAAGGATGACCTTCTTTCTGGCATGACCAAATTATTATATGTAGCCCCAGAAACTTTGACCAAGCAAGAAAACCTTGATTTTTTTAGTGATCTAAAAATTTCATTTTTTGCAGTGGATGAAGCACACTGTATTTCTGAGTGGGGTCATGATTTCCGTCCTGAATATCGCAGGCTTCGTGAAATGATGGAAATTATTAATCCTGATATTCCTGTAGTGGCGCTTACTGCAACAGCCACGCCTAAAGTACAGAGTGATATTGTAAAAAATCTCGGCTTAAGAAATCCAAATATTTATATCTCATCATTTAATAGAGCAAATCTTTATTACGAGATTCAGCCGAAGATCAAAAAAGATCAAACGGTAAAGAGTATCGTAAAATTTATCAGTGGACATAAAGGCAAGAGTGGTATCATTTATACCCTCAATCGGAAAACCACAGAGGAACTGGCAGAATTATTGGTAGCAAATAGTATTAAAGCAGTTGCTTATCATGCTGGTCTGGATCAGAAATTAAGGGCAGATCGTCAGGATCAATTCTTAAACGAAGATGTTCAGGTGATAGTGGCCACTATTGCATTTGGGATGGGTATCGACAAACCAGATATCCGTTTTGTGATCCACTTTAATATTCCTAAATCCATCGAAAATTATTATCAGGAAACGGGCCGTGCTGGCAGAGATGGCATGGAAGGAATTTGTGTATTATACTATTCACATAAAGATGTTTCAAAGCTTGAGCATTTTTTACGCGATAAGCCTCTAAGCGAACGCGAAGTGGGTGCGCAGCTGATAGATGAAACGGTGGCATATGCTGAAACAGCAGTATGTAGAAGAAAAGTATTACTACATTATTTTGGAGAAGACTGGGAAAATAAGAATTGTGGTAATTGCGATAATTGTTTGAACCCTAAGGAAAAAATAGAAGCGAAAGAAGATGTGGTAAAAATGCTTCAAACAGTAAAAGCGCTGGATGAACGCTTTGTAACAGATTATGCAGTGAATGTGGTAATGGGTAAATTAACCCCACAGATCAGTATGTTCAGACATGATGCTTTACCAGTTTTTGGAGCGGGGGCAGATAAAGAATATCATTTGTGGAGTAGTTTGGTGCGTCAGATGTTATTAGAAAATTTATTGAAAAAAGATATTGAAGAATATGGTCTTTTAAAGATCACTGAGAAGGGTGAGAAATTTTTGAAGAAGCCAAGTTCTTTTAAAATTGTATTGAATAATTTATTTGAAGAAGCCAATGCTGATGATGATGAAGGAGAGAATGCTTCGCAGGCAGGCGCTGCAACTGATGACAAGTTATTTGAGATGTTAAAAGAACTTCGTCAGAAAGAAGCGAAGAAAAAAAGCTTGCCTCCTTTTGTAATCTTCCTCGAAAACAGTTTACAAGATATGGCTACTTTATATCCTACTACTCTAGAGGAAATGGAGAAATGCCAGGGTGTGAGTAAAGGAAAATCAATCAAATACGGAAAGCCTTTCGTAGAAATGATTGCAAAATATGTGGAAGAGAATGACATTGAAAAGCCCGACGATTTTGTGATGCGCAGTGTGGCCAATAAAGGGAATAATAAAATTTATATCATCCAAAACGTAGATAAAAAAATCCCACTTGAAACCATCGCAAAAAACAAAAATCTCAAGCTCGATGAATTGTTAGAAGAGATGGAAACCATTGCTGCTAGTGGAACAAGATTAAATCTTGATTATGCCATTGATGAATGGCTCGATGAATATGATCAGGAAGATATCATTGAATATTTCAAGAGTTGCGAGACCTCTTCACTCGATATTGCCCGTCAGGAACTCAGTGACAATGATTATAGTTGGGAACAATTAAAGATCATGCGGATTAAGTTTCTGAGTGTTTATGGGAATTAAAATTTAAAAGTAAAATGTTACCCCCCCCAATCTTTTTACCTACATCTAATCCCCAGCCTAAAGGCCGGGGTTAACGCATTTACAGCCCCAGCCTAAATGCCGGGGT
>JBAXHC010000120.1:0-7966 GCA_037139075.1 Bacteroidota bacterium | reverse complement strand
TAACTGGAAGTTTAAGTAGAGCCATAGGAGAATCAGTTGGTGACTACGCTATCAGCAGTACATTAACCAATGCGAACTACGCTATCAGTTTTACAGGAGCTTCTTTAACTATATCTAAGAAGCAATTAACAATTACTGGAGTTTCAGGTAACGACAAAATATATGATGGAAATAAAATTGCATCTGCTACAGGAACCGCATCATTAATTGGTATAGTAAACAATGATGATGTAAAACTTGCAGGAGACGTTACTTATAATTTTGTAAATCCTGCAATAGAGAACAACAAGCCAATTAATGTTAGTGGATGGTCATTAACTGGAACTGATGCTCAGAACTATGAATTAGTATTACCAAATCTTACTGCGAATATTACTGGCATTATTGCAATTACTGGAAAAGCCTTTATATGTTCCGGCTTCAATAGTCAATTAAGTGGATTTGGTGTTGCTGCTTCTTCAAATGCATGGACTTCATCTGATAATTCCATAGCAACAGTAGATCAGAATGGATTAGTATTAGGAATGAAAGCGGGTAAAGTGTTCATTACTTATGTGGACATATTAAATCTTTCCAAAACAATTGAATTTATTGTAAATGAAATTCCAAAAGCTCCAATTGTTTCAGATCTGACTTATTGTTCATCAAACATAGCAAATGCCTTGACAGCTATTGCAAATGGACAAAATAATTTAACATGGTATCTTTCTTCAGAAATTAATGCTGTGGGTAGTGAAACAGCACCTATTCCGTCTACAACAACCGCAGGTTCTATTGCTTATTATGTTAGTCAAACTGACTTAACTACTGCTTGTGAAAGTCCTAAAGCTACGATAAGCGTAAATACCATATCAACTCCAATAATCAAATCAGAAATTTCAGGAACTTGTTCAATCGTAAAAGGAACTAACCATCAGTATAGTATTGCAGCAGTTGATAATGCAACAAAATATATATGGACATTGCCAGAAGGAATTGAAGGAAATACGAATAGTAATTCTATCTCAATAATTGGCGGAGACATTAATGGCAATCTTTCTGTAGTTCCTTATAATGGTGTTTGTGCGGGTAATAAAGTAAGCTTTAAAGTAGTGGTAATTGATCCCGAAAAAGTATTATTGATTGCTGATCGTATAGTGCTTCCGGGAAATAATATTATCGCCGCAAATATCACCATGACTTTGATAGACGTGGAAGGTAACCGAGTAAATTGCAGCGAAAATAGCACAGACTTTTTTACGACAGAAGGAATAGTAGGTACAAGTACCAATCTACAAGACGGCAGCTATAAAACAAATATTATCTCTACAGCAAATGAAGTAATTGTTTCTGCAACGATTGATGGTGTTAAAATTAAGAAGACCCTAACCCTAACTTACACAGGACCACAAGGTGTTATTAAATCAAACGGAGCAATACTAATAACTGAAACTCCTAAATTAATTTTTAATGCAAGTTCAGGAGTAGAACCATTTACTATTGTTGTGAAATCTCAAAATGAAAATAAATTCGATACTGTTGCAAATGTATTAAGTGGTAAACCATTTGAACTTCCTTTTATTGCCTTAACAAATTCATACAAACTGGTATCAGCAATTAGCACCAATGGTGAGAGAAGGGATAATAATTTTACAAATGATACTGCTACAGTACTGTTGTTACAACCAAAAGTGATTGTAACATTGAAAGCAGATCAGCCTATTCTTCAAAGTGATAGTAGCTACGCAACAAGGTTGGTATTGAACACTCAGAATATTGGAGAGATTGATCTGTATCATACGCAGACTAAATTGAATTTAAGTGATGTATTCCCTTCTCCAGTTGTATATGTGTTAGATAGCGTTAAAATTGATGGAGTAACCATTACCCCAAATATTAATTATGATGGAATTACAAACACTGATTTATTAGCGCGAGTTGATAAACTAAGACCAGCATCTATTAAAACAAATGCAAATTTAGATCCTTCCTTGATGGCATTAAATGCAACACCTGATGGCTCATTTGTTGCTGTTGAAGTTACTGTTTCCTCAAATGAACAAGAATGGTATGAAACTTTTGAATTGATTGACAATGGCCATAGTACCCATTTATTTGGTGCACAATCTTATTTGCCAGTGGGTGCCCAAGCAAATGCAATGATCTGGGTTCATATCAAGCCAAATGGGTACAATAAGCCGTTCGAAATGCAAGCTGTGGCAACTGGTACTGGTACAACGCCAAGTGGTGCAACTGCCTTAACTAGTAGTCTTTCAAATGATAATGAATCCATCAGTGCTCACCCCGAAATAACTAAGCAAGGTGAACCTTTACCTACTGTATTAAATATTGTTCCTAGCAATCCGCAAATTGGTTTAGCATTAAATGCAGGAACTCCTGATTTGCAAAAAGATGGATCTTATAATATTCCTTTAACCTATAAGTTAACAAATTACGGAAACACCAATTTGTATCATGTTAGCTTGAATCAGAATTTTGCTGCTGTTTTTGTAGCACCAGCTATTTTCAAAATTATTTCAGGTGTAACTTCTACAAGTACGCTAGTTCCTGAACAGACTTTTGATGGTAATCAATCAAGTAATTTATTAGCTGCTAATAGCATGTTGGGATACCAACAAACTGCCTCTGTGAGCGTAACAATCAATGTTACATTGAATCAGCTAAATGTAATCTATAGTTTGCAGGGTAGAACAGGCGCAGATGCAGGTAATATAGTTTACACAACGAACGACTTATCAACTTCTGGAGTTAATCCAGACCCAGATGGAAATGGTGTGCCAAGTGAACAATCAATAACTGTTATAGCAATAAATCAAGTTATCGATCCTTTGGTTTCAGGTACGATTGGAATATTAGCTAACAATAATCAAACCTCTGTTAATAATGGATATTGCGAAATAGCTACTAATATAGCTGTTGTTCCAACTAGTTTAAATAATGGCGGGTATATTTCTTATCAATATCAGTGGCAAAGTTCTATAGACAATGCTATTTATAAAGATATTGCTGGGGCAACTGATAGTGTTTATAATGCATCACAAATTTTAAACAGTGTGTATTTGCGTAGATCAGTAAGTTCTGGGGGACAAATTAAATATAGTAACCCTGTTACAATCAATATTTATAATGCAGTTAAACCTGTTATAACTTATCAGAGTAGCTTGGTATTGCCATTTAGGGGACAAATTAATTTAACTTCTAGCAATGCAATATCTTACTTGTGGTCGAATAGCGATAGTTCAAGAATTGCAGTAATTTCAAAAGCAGGTTATTTCACAGTTACAACAATTGATAATCATGGATGCGCTTCAGTTTCTGATTCTGTAATTGTTAAACCAGCTGCTCCAGCTACTACAAATGCAACTTTCATTATTAATTCTACAAGCAATCCTGTAGATGTTAGTAGTCTTGTAAAAGGAACCGATGGCGCTAGTTTCAATTATTATGCATCTTCTACTAATTCAACAGTTATAGCTGTACCATCTTTACAAAAAGTGGCTGGGGTATATACTTATTATGTAAGTGAAATTGTAAATAATATTCAGAGTGATAGGACTTCATTCACTGTAACAATGATTGATCCATCCGAAATCGGAAATCTGAATAAGGTATCTTCTAAAGCAGCTACTCTGCAATCAGACGGTAGTTTCATAATCGGATTTACATTTACCGTTACAAATCTAAGATCTGAAAAATTAGATAGTGTAATGGTTTCAGATGATTTGAGTAAAGTCTTCAATAACACGATTAATTACAAATTGGTTTCACTAAAAGCAAGTGGCAAGTTGGTTGTAAATAACCTATTTGATGGAGCAATTATTACAGATATGCTGATGCCTGAAAGTATGCTTGACGGAAACACATCAGATTCCATTGAATTGTTCTTAAAAGTATATCCAAACGGTTTTGCTGGTGTTCTTTCCAATACTGCTACTGTTACAAGTAAATCTGTTTTTGGAGAATTCAGTTTGCCTTCTAATGATCCAACACAGGGAATAGGCTTTGGATTGCATCAGCCAACTAAATTTACTATTCCGGCAGTAGATATTATGATTCCATCAGGGTTCTCTCCTAATCGCGACGGTATAAATGATGTATTTGTAATCTCAAGACCTTTCAATACAATGATCGATCTAGAAATTTTTAATCGCTGGGGAAACTTAGTTTATAAAGCTCAGGATTATAGAAATAATTGGGATGGAAAAGGAAATCAGCCAGGAACTATAATGGGTGATGATTTAACTGATGGAACTTATTATTATATCGTTTTGGCTAAAAATAGGAATGACGGAACTGTCAGAAGATTTGTTGGCTTTATCACACTAAAACGATAAACGGACTATGATTTTTAATCATGTCACAAAATGTATAAAATGACTTTACAATCAATTTTTAAAAAGGGATTATTTGTTGTTCTTTTCTTCCTCTATTTAGGTTCAACAAAAGCACAACAACATCCGATGTATTCTCAGTACATGTTTAATATGCTGAATATTAATCCGGCTTTTGCTGGAAGTGCCGGTGTAGCGCAGGTAACTACATTATACAGAAATCAATGGATTGATATGCCAGGTGCACCTCAAAACACCTCAGTTACATTTGATATGCCAGTGGATGAAAAGAAAATTGGATTTGGTGTTCAATTGTTCGACGAAAGATTGGGTATCGAAAGGTCAACTGGATTTAATCTAATCTATGCATTTAAAATTCCAGTTAGTGAAAGGGGAACACTTAGTATGGGATTGCAGGCAGGAATCTTGAATTATCGTGCAAATTATACAAACGTTGTTACTTTTCAAGGTAATGACCCAGCATTCTATCAAAACATAAATGGAATATTGCCATCTGCGGCAGCAGGTATATTCTATAATACTGATAAGTTTTATATTGGATTTTCTACTCCTGCATTATTAAAAACAAAAATCAGCAATCAAGGTGTTGCAGATGTCTCTTCTGCTACAGGAACTGATTTGCATTTATTTCTTTCATCGGGATATAATTTTGATCTAAGTGAGAATGTAGTTTTAAAACCGTCTTTTCTTGTTAAAGCTGTAAGTGGTGCCCCTTTAGAATATGATTTAAATTTGAATGTTTGGATGCAAAATATTTTTGGGGTCGGTATTTCTTATAGAACTGGAGATGCTATTGTAGGTATCGCTCAACTGAAATTGGGAGAAAGACTAAATTTTGGATATGCATATGATAAAACCTTTACTAATCTTGGATCTTATAGTAGGGGTAGTCATGAATTGATGTTACGCTTAGAAATAGGGCGTCACACAGAAAATGTTTCTTCTATTCGTTATAATTAATTAGTTGTTTTATGAAAAAGATAATTTTATTAAATGTATTTCTGGCAGTAGCTATAATTTCTTTTGCTCAGTCAATCGGAGCTTCTCCTGCTGATAGAAATATTAAAAATGCAACTGTAGTTTCTAGCATTCATTTAGGCACCTACGAATTGTATTCTGGTATACCTTCTATGTATATGGGAATTTTAATTTTGCAAAGTCAAGGAAAATACAAAGTCGCTTTTAGCCATGACGAAAGCAATTTTGAGATTGGAGATTATTCATTTCACCCTGATACAAATTCCTTTGAATGGAAAACCGGATTATTCAAAAATAATAATTGGGGAGGAAAAGTAACTACTGAAGGCAATAAAATTAGAATAAGATTTAATAGGGCTACCTATGCCGATTCTAAATAAATTGGTTAAAGGTCCTCAAGTAATTTAGTAACTCCCTCTCTTTTTAAAATCAAATAGCCGATCCGGTCATTGCTAATACCTTCTTTAATATGGTAACTGAATTCAATTTTTTCTTCCGACATATTAGTTTCGAAATACCTGAATTGAATATTCGGGTATTGTTTTAGGCCCTCACCAATTTCGTAAAGATGAGTAGATAGCACAAATAAACTATGTTTCATCTTGATCAATCCCTCAATCACGGCAGTACTGCATTTCATGGCATCCTGAATATTCGTGCCTTTGAATAATTCATCTATTAATATAAACCAGTTTTTTCCATCACTGATCTTTTCAATTGTTTTTTTGATGCGTTGCACTTCGTTATAAAAATAACTTTGCCCCTTAAAAATATTATCCTCTACCTGAATATTGCTGAGTAGTCCATCAAACAAGCTCAACTGCATATTTTTAGCAGGCACGCCCATGCCTACATGTGCGAGGTATACAGATAGACCAATTGCTTTAATATAAGTACTCTTGCCCCCCATATTGGCTCCAGTTAAGAAAATAAAATTTTCGGTTTTATTTAAGTTAATATCGTAGGCAACAGGTGTTGGTAATAATAAATGATATAAACCCTTTGCATTTACAAAAGGTTGCGCTGAATCTTCAATACTAGGGAATACAAAACCATATTTTTTGCAGGCGATTGCCATACTCATATAGGCATCTAGTTTGCAGAAAATATCAATTAAATCGAAAATGGATCTTTTGAAATGGCTACGTAAATAGTTGCCGTAATATAAAATTTCTTTGGGCGATAATTTTTCGTCCTTGTCAATTTTTTCAATCTCCTTCAAGATAGGTTTTTCAACAAAGTGTTCAATCTGATCATACCAGATTTGTAATTGGGCACTCTTTTTTTCAGCATCAATTAAATTCAAAATTTGTCTCATGCCTTTTAAAAAGGAAATAGCATGCGTAATAGTGTATTTGGTGATACTATAATCGGAGCTATGCAAAATTTTATAAATGGCACTAGTTACGATATCAGGTTGCTTTGGATATGGATCGATAGCTGTTTCATAAAACTTTTCAATCATCATGATGGTTCCATTTGTAATAAGATCCAATGGCCATTTTTCATGAACCTGCATTAATGCCTGTATGGTTAGCTGTGCGTCTTGTATTGCCTTTACCGAATCTAAAGGGTTGCCTAGGATATATTTAAAATATTCTCTTCCACCATTTGTTTGCGTAAAATTGAAATGGTGAAAAACGGATTGTTCTTCATCATTAAGAAAGATGGATAAGTCGGTCAGTGTGGTTTTATCTACTTGCATGTGCTGTATTAATGTTCAAATTGCAGTCTCATTCCTTGCTTAGATTCATCGAACACCCCATTTCCATAAACTAAATGTCCGTTTACAAAAGTTTTTGTGATGGTGGCAGGGAATACGAATCCTTCTAATGGACTCCAACCGCATTTATAAAGGATATTCTCCTTGGTTACGGTATTGGGTTGATTCATATTAACTAATACAAGATCTGCAAAGTATCCTTCACGTATAAATCCTCTTTCCTTTATTTGAAAGCATTCGGCCACAGCATGGCTCATTTTTTCTACCATTTTTTCTAAACTAATCTTGCCTTCATTTACATAATGCAGCATTAAGGAAACGCTGTGCTGAACTAGAGGCAGGCCTGCATGTGCATGCATATAATCTTCTTGCTTTTCTGCCCAAGTATGCGGTGCATGATCTGTTGCAATAATGTCTAATCGATCATCTAGTAATGCTTCCCATAAGGCAGTTTTATTGTGTGGAGCTTTGATAGCAGGGTTGCATTTAATTTGATTGCCCAAACGCGCGTAATCATCGCTTGTAAAATGCAAATGATGCACACAAACTTCTGCAGTGATTCGCTTGTCTTTTAAGGGAATCATATTGGTAAAAAGCTGTAATTCTTTTGCTGTGCTGATATGAAGAATATGCAGGCGACTATTAAATTTCTTTGCAAGTTGTACGGCTTTAAAAGAACATTCAAAACAGGCTTCTTCATTACGAATGATGGGATGGTCAAAGGGTTCCAACTTTTCTTTTACAGCACTAAGCGCTGCTAGATTGGCTTTGACGATACGTTCTTCTTCGCAGTGTGTGGCAATTAATAATTCTGAGCCTCCAAATATTTTCTCGAGTAACATAGGATTATCAACCAATAAATTTCCAGTAGAGGAACCCATGAATATCTTTATCCCACAAACATCATTTTTCT
>JBAXHC010000119.1:0-8145 GCA_037139075.1 Bacteroidota bacterium | reverse complement strand
ACTTCTGGTTTACCAACAACAGAAACGTTGTTCTCTGCATTACATGCTACCACGCAGGCGCCACAACCATTACAGCTGTTTAAGTCTACGCTCATTCCCCATTTAATACCTGGTCTGTTATAGACAGGATAAATAGAACCCTGACCTTCGAACTTATCGATGCCACCGTAAGGTTTTAATTCCTCTTCGCGGTCGTTTAAGATTTCTTTAGGGTTAGCCATGTATTCAGCCAGAGAAATTTCTTTCATAACCTCGGTACGAATACCTTGAGCTGTGTCGTAACGGCTATGTGTTTGCGTAAGTGCAACAGGATATTTTTCTCCAGTTGAAGAAACAGTTGCATCAGCAAAGAAACTAACAGTTGCTCCTGATAAACCCGCTAAAATGAAGGCATTTTTACCAACACCAGCTGCAGCTTTACCAATATTTTCTGAACGACCGTATCCTACTGCAATACCGATTGTATTTTCTTGCGTTCCAGGAATAATCAGAACAGGTAATTCAATGCTCTTTCCATTCACAGTAACTTTCACTACTGGTTTTGGAGGATTAACCTCATAAGCATCTGCCTGACCATTATTATTTAGATCGATATTAACCAATGATTTAGCCATTTTAGGAGAAACTACCACGTAGTTGTCCCAGGTTGCACGTGTTACTGGATCTGGTAATTCTTGTAACCAAGGATTAGATGCGCCTTGACCAGCACCGATACCCACTTTTTCATACAACACGATCTCAACAGCACCACCTTTTTTACCAGCATTTGCTGCAGTAATTGCTGCTGCAACAGCACTGCCATTGAAAGATCCTTTAACAGCTGAAAGAGCTAATGAAGGATTGATCACACCGGCTTGCAAAGCCTTATCCCAACCAGTTTCGCCGCCTACTTTAGCAGACCAATAGTTTTTTACAAAAGCTAAATAATCAGCAGTAGCGCCACTCCACTTCAATAAACTATCCTGCCACTGACGTGTTTTGAATAAAGGATTGATAGTAGGCTGGATTAAAGAAAAATATCCAGATTTACCTTCTGCATCACCCCAGCTTTCTAAGAAGTGGTGATCAGGTAAAACATATTTACACAACACACTTGTTTCATCCAATTTGGTATTGAAAGAAATGCTTGTTTTTACTTTTTTAAGTCCTGCATTAAATTTATCAGCAGCGAACCAAGAGTAAGAAGGGTTAGCACCGTGGATCAATAAAGCACCAACAGTACCCGCGTTCATATCTTCTACTAATTTCACGAAATCAGCATCAATACCCGCGCGGTAATTTAATGTGCTAGCCCAATCAATCGTAACGCCATAAGCGCCGATTGCATCATTAATAGCGTTTACAATTACCTGAACATTTACATCATTGCTTCCGCTTACAACCAAGGCTGCGCCTTTGTTTGCATTAAGTGCTTTAGCAGCTTTTTCAATACCTTCTTTTAATTTCTTATCAGATATAGAAACTTCAGAACCTTTTACAGCGCTTAATAAAGCGGCAGCTATAGCAGCTGTTTCTGATGGACGATGTAAGAATTTTTCATCAGCATTTGAACCCGTTAAACTTGCAACACTTTCAAAGTGAATATGCTTGCTCATTTCTGGATTCTTCTCGTTGATTTTTTTGCCATTAGCGTATTGCTTAGCAAATTCAACAGGGCTCAACCAGGTTCCTAAGAAATCTGCGCCTAAGCTAACAATAGCTTTAGCGTTCTGGAACATATAAGATGGAATTGCTTTTTTGCCGAAGGTTAATTCGTTGGCTTGTAAGATTCCAGAAAAAGAAACCGCATCATAAGTTACGTGGCGGCTACCTGGGAATTTTGCAAGAAACTGTGCGATTACTTCTTTAGTGGTTGGAGAGGTAATAGTACTGGTTAAAATAACAGTACCAGTTGCTCCTTTAATTGCATCAGCAATTGACATATCAGCTGCTTCGAAAGTAACTTCCTTACCATCGATAGTAGGGAAACGCAAACGTGCAGTATCATATAAGTCTAAGACAGAAGCCTGAACACGGGCAGATGTACCGCCACCAGTTACAGGACTAAAATCGTTTCCTTCTAATTTAATGGGTCTACCATCACGTACTTTAGCTAAAACACTTACCACATCACCATCTTGTACATAGGTAGTAGCATAGTATTTAGAAACACCAGGTACAATTTCTTCTGGTCTGTTTGCAAAAGGGATTGACTTCTTAATAGGCATTTCGCAACTTGCTGCAGCGGCTGCTGCGGCAGTACTAAAGCCCAAGTATTTCAGGAAGTCTCTACGTGGTGCTTTGGCTTCTAAAAAACTTTTGCCATCTTCTGCAACAAACGGTAATTCTTCTTTGAATTCGTCTTTTACATCTTTGTTAAAAGCTTCAGACTGATTCAGCTCACCAAAACTTTGCCAGATCTTTTTTTGCTCCATAATATGTTTGGTTGACAGCGGTAGGTTGTTTGTGGCAACCCCGCTTTCTTATGTATTTATGATCAAAACAAACGGACGAGCCGCTTGCATTTATCCTAGATTAATAGTGACATTTTTGACATTCAGTTCCACCGATCTTTTCAACAGTAATTCCTTTGGTACTGTCGATCTTTCCAGATTTCAAATCCTGATGGAATTTTTCATAGATACTGTAGAAACCATTGTCTTTGAATTGAACTTTGGTTTCGCGATGGCAATTAATACACCATCCCATGCTCAAGTCAGCAAATTGCTTCACTTCATCCATTTTAGTAATATCACCATGGCAGGTTTGACACTGTACTTTACCTGCTTTCACGTGTTGAGAGTGGTTAAAGTAAACGTGATCAGGTAAGTTGTGGATGCGAGTCCATTCAATTGGCTTAGCAGCACTGGCATCGAAAGGTTTACCAAAAGTAAAACCAGCGAACTTGTAAAGCTTTTGAATTTCTTTGGTTCCGTCTACCTCAACACCTTCTTCAGTGTAGATTTTTTCGCCTTTATATTCATTGATACTCATATGGCAGTTCATACAAATATTCACACTTGGAATATTAGAATGTTTGCCTTCCTGAGCACCACCGTGGCAATACAGACAGTTGATCTGATTGGTACCGGCATGAACTTTATGAGAGTAGTAAATCGGTTGAACAGGTTGATAGTTTTGAGAACGTCCCAATCCCATAGCACCTTTGGTAGTTAAATAACCGCCTGCGATAAATAATACAACAGCAATGAAAGCGATGTATGATTTGTGCTTCCAGAAAGGAATTTCTTCTTCAGATGCTTCTCCAGAACGCTCAATGGATAATTTTCTAAGGTTGCCATTTACTCTTAATAAGATAAGAGCAACGATAGCTAACACTAAAGTCAATACACCAAACAACAAACTGTTATCGCCTTCTGGAACTGGAACTGCAGAACCAGCAGGTTTGTCGGCACCAGGAGCAGGAACAGATTTGATATAAGCCAGAATCGCGTCGATGTCTTTGTCAGACAGACCCGGAAACAGGTTCATAGCAGTTTTGTTGTACTCGTTGTAAAGGTTGTTTGCGTAAACGTCTCCTGTTTTCAGGAATGCGGCACTGTTTTTAACCCATGCATGCAGCTTTGTTTTGTCGGGCCAACGATCTTCAACTCCCGCGAGAGCTGGACCAGTTGAGCGCTTATTCACAGCGTGACATGCGGCGCAATTGGTATTAAATAGTGTTTTCCCGTCCTGCGCTGACAAATTCATCGCAAAAAAAGTAGAACACAATAATAATACTGCGCTTAAAAAGAGTGTTTTGGCTATACTTCTATAAGATATCATATTCACAAACGGTGGTTCTGGTGTGGAAAAATATCCGTGAACGGCTGCAAAAATATGATACAGACATGACAAAAGCTAAACCTTTGAAAAAAAAATATTTATCCTTGCCTGGCTTGAGTTTCAGCGTATCAAAACTTAAACAAAGTAAGATAATATCAAATCTGTGATTTTTTAAAATAAGCCCATTTTTTGTGGAGCAGTATATTAATAGTCAAGTTTTTATCTCATTTTTGGCAGATGTTTAAAAATTTACAACAGAAATGGGGAATTAATGGGGCTCAGTTTTGGGTAATTTTTGTTGCTTTTGGGTTCACTGGTATCACAACTGCGCTGATTACCAGATATATCACTGAATGGATTGGACTAACAAGCGAGTCATTCTGGCTTTGGAAGACATTAGTAAGAATTTTCATGTTGCTTTTTGGATATCAGGTTATATTATTGTCATACGGGGCTTTATTAGGTCAATGGGCTTTTTTCTGGAAATACGAAAAGCTTTTACTTCAAAAACTAAGGATCATGCCAAGTGAAAAGGCGAATAAGTTTCCAAAACTGGTGAATATTGCCATTTTTGCTTCCGGTGCAGGGTCAAATGCCGCTAATATCATCCGTTATTTTAAAAATAGAACCGACATTAAGATTAGCCTGATCGTTTGTAACAAACCCGAAGCCGGAGTGCTGGATATTGCTAAAAAAAATGGGGTGGCTACTCTATTAATTGAGAAAGATCGTTTTGCAAAAGGGGATGCTTATCTGCCTGAATTGCAAAAGGCAGGGATTGATTTTGTAGTATTAGCCGGCTTTTTATGGAAAGTGCCTGCTGCTTTAATTGCCGGATATCCCAATAAGATCATCAATATCCATCCAGCCCTGCTTCCAAAATATGGTGGCAAAGGAATGTATGGATCTAAAGTGCATGAAGCAATAATTGCTGCCGGAGAAAAAGAAAGCGGCATTACGATTCATTTTGTGAATGAACATTATGACGAAGGCGCTACCATATTTCAGGCAACTTGTGCTATCGATTCAACAGATACAGCAGAAACACTTGCCACAAAAATTCATGATTTGGAATACGCCCATTTTCCAAAACAGATCGATGAATTATTAACTATCAGGTAGTGTAAAAACATATCTATTTTTTTATATTGAATTAGATTTAAATTATTTTAAATTTAGAATTCAAAATAATTACATGAAATATTGTCTTGGCTTTTTTCTTCTGATTGTATTAATCAATTTATCTACAGCATCGGCACAACAAAATAACGGAACTGTTTTAAGTGTTGGCTTACCAGAACAAAGTAATTTCTCTGCTGATCGTCTTGCACGAATTGATAAAATAGTGCAACAATACATCGATAGTGGCTGGATCAATGGAGCGATTGCATTAGTTGCCAAAAATGGAAAAATTGTTTATTACAAGGGCATTGGATATGATGATAAAGAACTAAAACAACCGATGAAAAAAGATGCCATCTTTCGAATCGCATCTCAAACAAAAGCAATTACCAGTGTGGCAATTATGCAATTGGTGGAGGAAGGAAAAATATTATTAGACGATCCTATTTCGAAATATATTCCTGATTTTAGAAAGCCTGTTGTGTTGGATAAATTTAATCCTGCCGATAGTTCTTATACAACTGTACCTGCAAAAAAAGAAATTACGATTCGCGAATTATTAACGCATACTTCTGGAATTGGATATGCACAAATTGGTGCGCCACAAATGAATGCGATCTATTCAAAAGCTGGGGTGTACGGAGGAATAGGGTTGCCAGCAGGGATGAAATTATCTACTAATATTTTGCGTTTGGCAAAGTTGCCCCTGATGCATAATCCGGGTGAAAAATGGACCTACGGTTTAAACGATGATGTATTGGGATATCTCGTAGAAGTATTAACTGGATTGAGTTTCGACGAGTACCTAAAGAAAAAAATATTCGAGCCTTTAGGCATGAAGGATACTTATTTTTATATCCCACAAGAGAAACAAACGCGCTTAGCTAACTTATATACGGAAGATAGTTTGAAGCATGCAGTGAAGATGCCTGAGATGATTCAGGTAAATGGAGATTTCTATCGCGACTATCCTAATATCAAAGGTGGAACATTTTATTCTGGAGGTGGCGGATTGGCATCTACAGCTTATGACTATGCTATTTTTATGCAGATGTTATTGAATGGCGGCGACTATAATGGAAAACATATTTTGAGCAAAGCGAGTATTCGATTAATGACTACCAATCAAATTGGAACCATGTCGAGAAATGGATTAGTTGGACCAGATACAAAATTCGGATTAGGCTTTGAATTAGTTACACCTAGTAGTTATGGAAGAAGTTATTATTCGATGGATACTTATAGTTGGGGCGGCATGTTCAGTTCCAGTTATTGGATCGATCCAACAGAAAAGATCGTAGCACAATTTGTGTTGCAAATGTTACCAGCGAGTCACGGGGATATAAATGAGAAATTTAAAGTGCAAGTGTATCAGGCTTTGCAATAAAATTAAAAAGTAAAAAGGTAGGAAGAGTTAATAAAGGTTTTAAAAATAAAGTTTCCCCTCTATCCCGACTGCATGGGATTGAGGGGTAGCTTTTTTATATCAATCCATCTCATCCGGGGGTATTGTATTAATTCCAAATATTTTATAGATCGGACAAAAATCAATCAATGCTGTTGCTAATAAAACACCGCCGGCAATAAGTAATACTAATCCAATAGTTCCAGTAATAACTTCCATAAAATAGAGTGCGGCAAATACTACGGATAGAATAATCCGAACAATCCTATCGAGGTTTCCTATGTTCTTTCTCATTGGACTTTATTTAATTGTTTTTAATAAGTTAGTTTTCAACAGAAAGCCCAAAGAACCAAAGAAATTAGCATAGTGTTGTTGGCTTTCTACTACAAAATAAACATTAGTTTTTAATATATACAATGAGTTTTGTCACATTATCGAAATCAAAAGTCAAAATTCAAAAGTCAAAATAGGGCATAAAAAAGTCCCGAGTAGTTGGCTCGGGACTTTTAGAAAGGGGTATTATTCACTATCCCGGTACGCGGGAAATGTATTTTTCGATTTCTTTTACCTGGTCCAAAACCTGTTTTGTTTTTGGTTTACAAGCTTTTGCTTTACGGAAAAAGTCTTTAGCGGCCCTGAACTCACGTTTATTCATAAAGATCTGGCACATGCTTAAATAAGCCACAGCTTCACTTTCTTTATCAGGAATTCCCAGACGAATGGCAGCGCGAATATAGGTTTCGCCTTGCTTCAGGTCGCCCTTTTGCATCGCCATCATGCCTAATTGAAGTTTGTTGGCACCTTCTGCTTCAGGCATTGGGGAACCCAGGGAAGAACTCATCTTCAGGTGTTTTTCGGCTGAATCGAAATCTTGCTTCATCATTGCCAAGTTTCCCAAAATAGTATAATAAGTAGAGCGAACTGGTTTGTATAAAAGGCCTGGGAACCAGATGGTTTTAAGGATACGTTCCACTTCTTCAATATTGCCGGCTTCCATTGGACCTTGAATAAGGCGCATGGGTCCGATAAAGAAATGACTGGCAAAGCCGATCAAAGCAATGAAGTAGATTGGAAAAATAGGCCAGAAACCGGTTCCGGTAAGGTTTAAAGTCAGTCCTAGTAGAACTGCTACTATGCTTAACCAAAAGCGGTACTTAATAATGACATTATAAAATTTCATAACCCTAATTAATTGAGAGTGGGCAAAGATAAAGGGAAATAGGGTTTTTCATAATCTGATTTCCGAAATCCTAGAATCTAATGTTTGGCATCGTTTACTTCAATCCAATATCCTTCGGGGTCTTTAAGCCAGATTTGGTGAACCCCATCGATACGGGTGGTGATGGAATTTTGTTTGCCACTAACATCTTCGAAAGCCATTTTTTCGTTCAAGAGGCGATTAGTGAAATCAGTGAGCGATACAACGCTAAAGCAGAAATGATGGTTCTTGAAGTATTCTTTGGGTTGTTCTGCACCTTGAATAAGATGCATAGCGACGCCGTTGCCAATGGTAAACCAAGCGTGTTTGTTGTCGTGAAAGGGTTCAGCCAGGGTATCAAGTTGAATGATATCGCGGTAAAATGACTGTTCTTTTCTTAAGTCTGCCACATAGATGGCAACATGGTCGATTGTAACTCTTGGTTTATTTTGAGCGTTCGATTTAGAAGAGAAACCGAAAGCCATAAGAAGGCAAAGGGTGAAGGCAAATAATTTCATAGGGTTAATTGTAGGCTCAAAATACAGCATTCGTTTCAACAATTTAAAAAGGGGGAGCAATAAAGGATAGAAACTGTTATTTTTGCGGCTCGATAAATTTTTTTGTCGGGGTCCCGTAGTTCAATGGATAGAATAGG
>JBAXHC010000118.1:0-8217 GCA_037139075.1 Bacteroidota bacterium | reverse complement strand
ATACCCACAGAAAGGGAATATTAATATTGGAAACGATGTTTGGATCGGCTACAATGCCAGGATCATGGCTGGAGTAACCATTGGAGACGGTGCCATTGTAGCTGCAAACGCTACAATAATTAAAGATGTAGCGCCTTACTCAATAGTTGGCGGAAACCCTGCATCAGAAATCAAAAAACGATTCTCTGATGATACCATTGCAAAACTCTTAGAATTACGTTGGTGGGATTGGGATATTGAGAAAATAACAATGAATATTCAAAATTTGACAGATATGAATATTGACAAACTAAATAATTAAAACAACAACCTCTTTACTCCATGATAAAAATTATTAGTACCACTGTAATTACATTATTAATACTCGGATTACTTATATGGCAATATTTTCATGGAGGAGTACCTAGTCATCATATACTTCAACAAAAGGATTTACCTGAAATTTCTAATTGGTGGGGAATTCTATTGCTTCCGATTTTTTCATGGATTCTAATTGGCAGAACAGAAAAAAGAGTATATCAACAAAATGAATTAATTCAAAATAAATCATTTAAAATAATAGGTCTATTTTTAATAGGTCTCTCATTAGGCATTTTCATTGTTTTTTCTTTTACAAATAATTACCAATTATTTTTAGACAACATTCCTTATATATTTTTACTACTTAGCTTGTTCATTCCCATTTATTATGCTGAATTTATCTTGGGCTTTATATTAGGGATGACTTATACATTCGGGGCTATTTTACCCACAATTTTTATATTGATATTCGCAACTGTAGGTTTTCTAATTTATAGATTCATCAGACCCATAATTTTGAAAGTAAAAAAGGCAGTCTATAAATAATTAAGATTTGTAAATTTTCAATAAATGAAAACAGATTCATTTAAAGTAACAATACATATGGTTGCCAGTCTTGACGGATTTATAGCTAAAAAAGACAATAGCGTTTCATGGTTTGAGACTAGTGATAATTATGAGAATGGTGTGATTGGACAAGACCCTGAAGAATTTCTAAAAAACATTGACTGCTACATCATGGGGGCAAAAACATATGAGCATGCTCTGGAACTTTCAAAGTCATATGGATGGGCTTATGGCGAAACAAAAACAATTGTAGTTACAAATCGAAAATTACTAAAAGAAAGAAATAGTATCGAGTTTTATGCTGGTGATCTTAATAAACTAGTTGATGAAGAATTAAAACCCAACTACAAAAATGTATGGTTAGTTGGCGGGGCTATTCTTGCTAAAGAGTTTATACGTTTAAAATTGGTTGATGAAATAAGATTATCAATAATTCCAATCATTTTAGGAGATGGGAAATTGTTTTTCGAACAAGTAGGTATTGAACAAACATTACACTTGAAAGACGTAACTGCATATAAAAATGGAATAGTGGAATTAAACTATGAAATATTAAAGCAATGAACGAACAATATGCATTGAAGTGAATTGTTCTAAAAAGTTACTTATATTTAAATTCTCAGTCAACATAAATCGCATACTAGTACTGTTTAATATATGTCAAGTCTTAAAAAGTTCATCGCGAGTAAATTATATCTTTTAGCTATTTATGTGCCAGATTCAATTCAAATACAAATGGAAGAATGATTGATAATTCCTACTGCCTGGAAGGGTTTGGAATTGATTATAGAAGATATATTAATTCAATTTAATATTGGAAGAGAATCTTGTATTGAGTTTGGAGTAGAGTTTGGGTATTCTGCTGTTGTGTTTTCTAATTACTTGAAAAAAGTAAACGGCATTGATATTTTTATTGGCGATGAACATACAAAGCATAAAGGAGATCATTATGAACAAACAAAGAAATCACTAGAAGAATTTAAGAATATTGAATTTTTTAAATCTGATTACCAGGAATGGATTAAAAAAGACCACCAACAATACGATTTTGCAAATGTCGACATTGTTCATAATTACAAAGAAACTTATGAGTGCGGCTTTTGGGCAGCCCAGCATAGCAAGTGCTGTATTTTTCATGACACAGAAAGCTACCCATCTGTAAAAAGAGCAGTTTACGATATTGCAAAAAATACAGGCAAGAAAGCTTACAATTATCCCTACCATAATGGATTGGGTAAAATTGTATAATAGATGATTAGCTGGGGTAAAAAAATTGAAAAAATAAATTTATCTTCATAAAAAACATACCCCACTATGAAAAATAAAATTCAATTCGCGCTCTCCCTTATTTTTGGCCTCCTCTTTATTTTCTCAGGAGCTGTTAAGATTTTTCATTTGATTCCTACTCCACCAGATTTGCCCGAAAAAATGTTGAAATTGAATGAGGCAATGGCTAATATCACTTGGCTAATCCCACTTATTGGTATTGTCGAAATTATTGGAGGAGTCCTTTTTATTATCAAAAGATTCCGGCCCTTGGCAGCAATAATGATCTTACCAATTCTTTTAGGAGTTTTATTAACTCACATTATGGCAGATCCTAAAGGGTTACCAGTTGTTCTAGTTTTATTTGCAATCGAGATCTGGGTCATTATAGATAATCATGAGAAATATCTCCCCATGATCAAATAATTCATCAAGAAATATATGCAATCAAGAAAGGAGTTTTTAAGAGCAGCAATGACAATTGCTGCAGTAAGTCCGTTTTTAAATTTGAAATCCTTTGCTGATTTTAAAAACTCTGCAAGCGAACATGTCTATTTTGATTTGCATAGTCACCCGGGATGGAACTTTGCAAAGAAAAATTTTGGAGATAATACCGATGCTTCCATCACAAAGCTGGTAGCTAATATGGGCGAAGGACATCTTACAGGTGCATTCTATGCTATAGTTGCAGATGCTGGTTTATTAAAACCTACTGCAACTGGTATAACAGTTACAGGAAAATATGCTTCTGGCGAAGGATGGGCCACCTATAAAAAACAGGTTACTCAACTCAAAAACTTATTCAATACTGTTGACATTCAATTTTCAACAAATGCAAAAGATTTAAAGACTTCTAATGCGAAGACAATTGGCTATATTTCTGTAGAAGGAGGCGATTTTTTAGAAGGAAATTTTGATAAATTAGAGGAAGCCTATCAGGATGGAGTGCGTTCAATTCAATTGGTTCATTACGCGCCAAATGAAGTAGGTGATCTTCAAACCGCAGATGCTAGTTTTAATGGATTATCCCCTTTTGGTAAAGAGTTGATAAAGAAAATGAATCACTTGGGATTGGTCATCGACTTAGCACATGCATCTTATCAAACTACTAAAGATGTAGCTGCCATAACAAAAGCACCGATCATACTTTCACATAGCATGTTAGAAATGGAACCTGATAGACCCATTGCAAAACGTGCCATCTCTAAAGAACATGCCAAACTAATTGCTGATACAGGCGGAGTTGTTGGCGCATGGCCTTCTGGTTTTAATAAAAATTTCGATGAATACGTAGATAATATTAAAAGGCTGATAGATGTAATCGGTATTGATCATGTTGGAATTGGAACAGATATGGATGCCAATTTTAAACCTGTACTAAGTAAGTATAGTGAATTTCCAAAATTGGCAGAAGCACTTCAGTCAAAAGGTTTTTCAGCATCGGAAACAGGAAAAATTATGGGTGGAAACGCAAAAAGAGTATTATCAAAGGTTTTAAAAAATAAATAGCCGCTTAAAGATTCATATATGAAATTATACTCCTCACTTATTCTATTATTAGCCCTGTCTTACACATGTGTAGCGCAAAAAAAGGCTGTATCAGTTCCTCTTAACCTTATAAAAGAAGAAGCGGCAATAAATATTCAATCTAACTATGAATTATATAAGAAAGTAGCATTAGATATTTGGAATTATGCAGAATCTGGATTTAAAGAAAATAAAAGCAGCGCATTATTACAAAGTACGCTTCGGGAAAATGGATTTACAGTAGATGCTGGAATTGCTGGTATGCCTACAGCTTTTGTAGCAAGCTATGGATCTGGGAAACCCGTAATTGCATTACTTGCTGAATTTGATGCTTTACCTGGATTATCTCAAGATAGCTCTTCAATAAAATCACCCATAACAGATAAAATAAATGGGCATGCCTGTGGTCACCATTTATTTGGAGCTGGATCAGTAGCTTCAGCCATTGCTATTAAAACCTTGCTAAAAGAAGGAAAAATAAAAGGCACTATTAAATTGTTTGGAAGTCCTGCTGAAGAAGGCGGTGGCGGAAAAGTTTATTTAGTTAGAGCAGGATTGTTTAACGATGTTGATATTGCCCTGCATTGGCACCCAAGTGCAAGAAATGCTGTTACTTTCTCTAGTGCATTGGCATACAAATCAGCCAAGTTTAGATTTCATGGCATATCTGCACACGCATCTGCAAGCCCGGAAAGAGGTCGTTCGGCTTTGGATGCAGTAGAGAGTATGGATTATATGGTAAATATGATGCGGGAACATATTCCACAAGAAACTAGAATACATTATGTAATTACGAATGGAGGAAAAGCGCCAAATGTAGTTCCTGATTTTGCGGAGGTATTTTATTATGTAAGAAACCCTGAAAGAGCCTTGGTAGAAAGTATTTTTGATCGTGTAGTGAAAACTGCAGAAGGTGCGGCTATAGGAACCGAAACTAAAATGGATTATGAAGTCATTGATGGCACTCATGATTTGTTGATCAATAAAACTCTTGCCTTAAATATGCAAGCCAATTTAGAAAAGGTTGGAGGAATAACATATACGCCTGATGAATTGATTTTTGGGAAACAATTACAATCTACTTTTTCCGGAAAAATTCCATCATTAGATTCAGCCTCTATTATTAAGCCCCTTGAATCAGAAAAGAATCAAGGGTCAACAGATGTGGGAGATGTAAGTTATGTAGTTCCTACAGTAGGCCTAACTACTGCCACTTGGATACCTGGAACTCCAGCTCATAGCTGGCAAGCTGCAGCTTGTGGGGGAAAAGATATGGCAATTAGAGCCACTGTATTAGCTGCAAAAGCACTGACTTATACCGCTATCGATCTTTTTTTAGATCCTGTATTAATTTCAAAAGCTAAAGAAGAATTTAAATTATCCATAGGTGATTATCAGTATAAGGCTTTGCTGGGCGATAGAAAACCTGCATTAAATTATAGAGATTAATTATTCAAAAAATAATCAATGAAAAAAGTACTATCCATTTTTTTAGTTGTAACTATTTTGACCTTTTGTTTTCAAACAATTCTAAAAGCTCAGTCAACAAAAGTTTATGATATTGTATTAACTGGTGGTAGAGTAATTGATCCTGAAACAAAACTTGATGCAATTAGAAATGTAGGCATCATTCAGCATCATATCGCAGCAATATCAACCCAACCATTAAAAGGGAAAGAAACTATTAATGTAAGTGGCTTGGTAGTTGCCCCCGGTTTTATAGACATGCACGTGCATGGAAGGTCTAATAAGGAACAGGAATTTCAATTACATGATGGGTTAACAACTACATTAGAATTAGAATGGGGCATAGAATTTTTAAAAAATTGGTATGCATCAAGAGAATCTAAAGCATTGATCAACTATGGAGCAAGTGTATGCTGGCCCTTTGAGCGATTTAGGGCTATGGATAAATACAAAGAAAAGGTTCAGCAATTTTATCAGTCATCTTCGCATGCTGAATCTAGTTTAGAAAACCTATTTAATACTATCGGAGCTTCTTATAGCGAACCTTTAAGTGAAGAGGAAACAAATAAAATGCTTTCTAATATTCAGTCCTCTCTTTCAGAAGGAGGTATTGGCATTGGAGTACCAATTGGGTATTTACCGAAAAACAATCCAGGAGAAATGTTGCGTGTATATCAACTCGCGGCAGAAAAAAAAGCGTTGATTTTTTCTCACGTAAGAGAGGCTAGTATCATGGGAATTCAGGAAGCCATTGCAGATGCGATGCTTACTGGTGCTTCATTACACATAGTTCATATCAATAGTATGTCGCTTAGTAAAATTCAATTAGCGCTCGACATGATTGATATGGCTAACAAAAAGGGATTTGACATTAGTACTGAAATGTATCCATATACCGCCGCATCTACCCTATTACAAAGTGCTATTTTTAATGATGGCTGGCAGGAAAAACTGGGGATGAATTATGGTGATCTGCAATGGGTGGCAACTGGAGAACGATTAACAAAAGAAACTTTTGAATCCTATAGAAAATCAGGTGGTGTTGTAATTATGCATATGATGAAACCGGAGTGGCTCAAAATTGGGTTAACAGATTCAAAAACAATGATTGCTTCAGATGGTATGCCTTATGCTCCTTTGGCACATCCGCGCACGGCAGGAACATTTTCTAGGGTATTAGGGAAATATGTACGGGAAGAAAAAGTAATTGACCTTATGACTGCCATCGGCAAAATGAGCTATTTGCCCGCAAAAAGATTAGAAACAATTGCCCCAACCATGCACCATAAGGGTCGCTTGCAAGTTGGTGCTGATGCTGATATTTGTATTTTCAATCCAACTACAATTACAGATAAAGCCAGTTTTGAAAAAGGTTTAGCCTTTTCAGAAGGGATGGAATTTGTTATTGTAAATGGAATCGTGGTTTTAAAAAATGGAAAGACGCTGAACAATACCTTTCCAGGTCAACCCATTTATGGAAAGTTTAAAAAATAATCGGATGAGGGACCTTTAATTATAATCTGCTCTTTATTTAGCTTAAGACCTGGATCATTTAAATAAAATTTAATTATGAGGTTCGCATAAAAATTAGCAACTTAGGGATTCATTAAATAATTCCCATGCGCCTAATTTGTATTTTATTTTTTGCATTATCTCTATTGTCTTGTAACGAACGCAATACCAAAGAAAATAACACGCTAACATCATACTTCCATTATTCGGATTCTATTGAATCTGGAGGAGTTAGATTGAT
The DNA here is from genome assembly GCA_037139075.1 of Bacteroidota bacterium. Classification (GTDB taxonomy): domain Bacteria; phylum Bacteroidota; class Bacteroidia; order Chitinophagales; family Chitinophagaceae; genus Sediminibacterium. Next base: position 1,337 of record JBAXHC010000118.1, on the reverse strand, counting down.
TCCGATTCAAACCCCTGTTGGGAACTTTAAAGTATGGACCAAACGTTTTGGAACTAACCCAAAAATCAAGATTCTATTATTACATGGCGGTCCAGCTATGACGCACGAATACATGGAATGCTTTGAAACCTTTTTCCAAAAAGAAGGTTTTGAATTTTACGAATATGATCAATTAGGATCTTATTATAGCGACCAACCAAAGGATAGTAGTTTATGGACTACAGAACGTTTTGTAGAAGAGGTAGAGCAAGTGCGTAAAGCTATTCATGCAGATAGCAGTAATTTTTATGTTTTAGGAAATTCTTGGGGAGGAATACTCGCAATGGAATATGCATTGAAGTATCAGAAAAATATGAAAGCTTTATTGGTAGCTAATATGGTGGCGAGTGCTACAGAATACGCCAAGTATGCTGATGAGGTACTAGCTAAACAAATGAAACCAGAAGTGTTAGCTGAAATAAGAGCTTTAGAAGCCAAGAAGGATTTCAAAAATCCAAGATATATGGAATTACTTATTCCGAATTTTTATCACGAACATTTATGCCGATTACAAGAATGGCCCGATGCACTTAACCGTTCTTCAAAACATGCTAACGAAGAGATCTATACCATGATGCAAGGACCCAGTGAATTTGGAATCAGTGGAAGATTATTAAAATGGGATATTAAAGACCGTTTAAAAGAAATTGCAATCCCTACATTAATGATTGGAGCAAAGCATGATACGATGGATCCCAAGGCAATGGAAGAACAAAGCAAAATGGTTCAAAAAGGAAAATTCCTTTATTGCCCGAATGGAAGCCATTTATCCATGTGGGATGATCAAAAAGTATTCATGAATGGCGTTATTCAATTTATTCAAGAGGTAGATGGAGGTATTACAAGTCATTAAAATCTAAAAATACAATCATGAAACCAATCATTAGATACCCATTAGCGGTTATAGCAGGTATTATAATAGGCGGCTTTGTAAACATCGGAATTATTATTTTAGGGGGATATCTCATTGCTGCACCAGCAGGTGTTGATGTAACCAGTATGCAAAGTATTAAAGCATCTCTATCGCTTTACGAGCCCAAACATTTTTTAATGCCATTCCTGGCTCACGCATTCGGAACTTTTGTGGGAGCAATGGTAGCAGTAAATATTGCTAAAACCCACACCCGGTTATTTGCATTTTTAATAGGAATTATTTTCCTTGCAGGTGGGATTACTAATTTTTTCGAACTACCCAATTCACCTGTCTGGTTTATAGTAGTTGATTTAGTTTTTGCATATATTCCAACTGCTTATTTGGCAGAAAAAATATCAGTAAAAAAATAATAAACCTTTCACAA
>JBAXHC010000117.1:0-8335 GCA_037139075.1 Bacteroidota bacterium | reverse complement strand
AAATTTCCAGTAGAGGAACCCATGAATATCTTTATCCCACAAACATCATTTTTCTTTTCATTTGTCTTTAAGATTTCTTCCAAGTTATCATTGGAACTACCCATAAAAAATGAATAGTTAGCGAGCGAAGTTTCTTTGGCAATACTATATTTTGCTTCCAACAATTCCTGGGTAAAGGCTGGAGGATTTGTATTGGGCATTTCCATAAAACTGGTTACACCACCAGCCACAGCGGCTTTTGCTTCTGTGTAAATATTGGCTTTATGAGTAAGGCCGGGTTCGCGAAAATGCACTTGATCATCAATAGCACCAGGGATTAACAACTGATTGCTACCATCAATTTCGATACAATTTTCCGGCAGACTGATACTGGCTGCTATTTTTTCAATACGGCCATTCTTGATAAGCAAATCACCGAAGAAACGGGTGCCTTCATTAACAATACAGGTATTCTTTATCAGATAGTTTTGCATGCGTAAGATTTCGAAACTGCAATTTATCGAATCTTAGCTAGTGCAATGACGAAATAAGAAAAAGTTATTTAGATTCATTAATCCTCAAAATGGATAGAGAAAACGATCATTCTTGATTGAATTTTATCAAGCACATTGGAGAATTTTAATGCTTGGTCTAGATGGTGTAGGTTAGTTAAGCCGTTACTGATCTTTAACTCTGGTGATATGGTAACAAAAGGCAAGTAAAAATTAAACCCAATTCCGGCTTCTATTCCAAAATCATATCGATTTAGTTTGATGATATCATCTGCATTACGAGCGGTTGAATTACTGGCTAAGTCAATATCGTATTTAAGCCCACCCAACATATAAGTCCTGAAATTGCCGATCCTATCTGAATTAAATTTTATCTGAAAGGGGAAGCTCACGATATTAGAAGGGAGTACCTGTTTTTGAAAGGAAGGTTCACCTGGCTTTGTATGGGTAAGATTATAAGAAATGTATTTCGAGCCTCCGATAATTAACTGAGGATTTACACGAAATTGAAAGTGGTCGTCGATCCGGAGTGTGCCCATCAGGCCTAATGCTACACCACCACTCGAACCCGGTTCGGTTACCATTACACTATCTGATGCCAAAAATTTCGTACTCTTAGTTGTTTTTAAATAGGAGGTATTATAACTTAAAGTAAGCCCAAAATAATAATCCATATTATCGTGGTCTTGACGATACAATTCCTTCTGGCTATGAGCATTTAGCCCAGCCATCAACAAGAAAGAACAGATAATTAATCTTATGGTTTGCTTCCGCAGTAGATCGTGCATATCCCTAGACTAAGCTTTTTTAAATAAGTTTGGGTAAATCCTGCTTCATTCATTAGGTTTAAAAATGTTTGCCCCTCAGGGAATGCCTGAACACTATCGTTCAGGTATTGATATGCTGCTTTATTACTGCCAAAAAGTTTACTAATACTTGGTCCGATTACATTCATATAAAATTTATAGAATACCTGTGCCGGACCAAACGTTGGTTTTGAAAATTCTAATACTACTAATTTACCACCACTTTTCAATACACGTTGCATTTCTGCCAAACCTTTTTCAAGGTGTTGAAAATTACGTACCCCAAAAGCTACTGTAACTGCGTCGAAGTGTTCATCTGCAAACTGAATGGTTTCACTATCACCTTTTTGTAATTCGATTACTTGATTCAAGTGCAAATTTTCTAATTTCTTATTTCCATATTCCAACATTCCCTCAGAAATATCGATGCCGATAATTTTTTCAGGATGTAATTGGTTATAAGTCATGATAGCAACATCACCAGTACCTGTTGCTACATCAAGAATCAATTTTGGGTTTAAATCCTTTAACTGATTGATTGCCTTTTTACGCCATCCCTTATCTATTCCTGCACTCAAAAAACGGTTCAAAAAATCGTAACGGAATGCAATGGTGTTAAACATCTGAGCTACCTGCTCTTTTTTGTCTAACTCACTCTGCCTGAACGGCACTACCTCATCGTGTGCAAACTTAGCCATGCAGCGAAGATATTAAATTAAAATGGGTAGAAAGCAGCAGTTCAGTGCTTTACTGTTGGCGCTTGGTTAATTTTTATATAAATCTGGGCTAAAGCAGGCTGGTATTTTATTGGCAGGGGAAGGGTGGGGTATTATCTTTGTTAGGAATGAGAGCATTGATTTATAAATCTACTGGCAGTTGGTACTTTGCTAAAAATGCAGAAGGCAAGACCTTTAATGCAAGGATTAAGGGCATTTTCAAGATTGATAATATTAGCTCTACTAATCCCATTGCTGTAGGGGATGAAGTGGAAATGGAAATAGAAGATGTGGAAGAAGAGTCAGCCATGATTCATGAAATTTTGCCCAGAAAAAATTATGTGGCAAGAATTTCTCCGCATAATAAAAGGATGCATCATATTGTTGCGAGTAATTTAGATCAATGTGTTTTATTTGCCACACTTAGAGATCCCAAAACATCACAAGGATTTATTGATCGTTTTTTGGTTGCTTGTGAATCATACCATATTCCTGCAATCATTGTTTTTAATAAAGCCGATATCTATCGTGCTAAAGAGATGGTGATTTTTGAAGAATTGAAAACTGTGTATGAAGCAATCGGTTATAAAGTAATTTTAGCGAGTGTTCAAGCGAATATTGGAGTTGATGAAATTAAAGCCTTATTAAAAGATAAAACAAGTTTATTAAGCGGTCATAGTGGTGTTGGCAAATCAACATTTATCAATGCAGTATTTCCCGATTTTGATTTACGTACTGCAGAAGTAAGTGGTTGGAGTGGAAAGGGAATGCATACAACCACTTTTGCTGAAATGTTTGATTTAGATTTTGGGGGCAGGATCATTGATACGCCTGGGTTACGTGAATTTGGCATTGTTGATGTACCGAAACAAGAGCTATCACATTATTTTCCTGAAATGCGTGATCTGATCAATAATTGTCAGTTCAATAATTGCATGCATATCAATGAGCCAGGTTGTGCTATTAAAGCGGCAGTGAATAGTGGAGAAGTATCGATTGAGCGATATGTGAGTTATTGTACAATACTAGAAAAGATGGAAGAGATTAATTATTGATTTTATCCATCTTGTATTTCGGCATTTTCTTTGCCAGGTTATCATCCGATAATAATTTTTCAGCCCCGGTATTTCTACCATGCAATCCATTACAGGAAAGGCCATTCATGTCTTTAGCACTGTTGTGACGGAACAATCCGCATGCACTAAATATCATCACACAAATAAGTAGGATAGCTAAGCGCATAACTCATTTATTTTTTTGGTACATCATTATGATCTTCAAACCAAGAAGCATACTTCACATAATTATTGGAGATTCGATTAATTTCTCCATGTATTAAATCCTGAGACACTTCTTTTACTTTTTTTGCCGGCACACCTGCATAAATACTTCCTGCTTCTACGATGGTGCCTTCTAATACTACGGCACCTGCAGCGATGATTGCGTTGGTATGTATCACACACTCGTCCATAACAATTGAGCCCATCCCAATTAAAACATTATCATGAATGGTACATCCATGAACCATAGCATTATGCCCGATGGAAACATTATTGCCAATATTGGTAGGATGTTTTTGATAAGTGCAGTGAACAATGGCACCATCTTGAATATTAACCTTGTTTCCTATTTTAATATAGTTTACATCACCACGGATAACTGCATTGAACCATATACTGCATTCATCGCCCATTACCACATCACCCACAATGGTAGCATTTGGAGCAACAAAACAGTCATTACCAAATGCTGGGGATTTACCTTGTACGGGAAGAATAAGCGCCATATGGAATAGTTTATAGTACAAAGCTAAAACATGCTAAGCTTTTTCCGCTGCTAATTTGCGAACTTTGTAATTTTACAGGAATTTATGCAATCGAACCGACAATTGTTTTTGAGTCATGTAGCCCAAACTTCCGCCCAACCCATTGGTATTGAGATGGTAAAAGCAGCTGGTATACATTTATGGGATATCGATGGAAAATCTTACTTAGACATGATCTCTGGATTTAGTGTCTGTAATATTGGACATAGTCATCCTAAAGTGGTAAAAGCGGTGCAAGATCAGGCTGCCGAATACATGCATTTGATCGTGTATGGCGAATTCATCGAATCGCCACAAACTACTTACTCGAAATATTTGACTGAACAATTACCGGATTCTTTAAACTGTGTCTATTTTACCAATAGTGGAGCAGAAGCTACTGAAGGTGCGATGAAGTTGGCGAAAAGGGTAACAGGGAAATCAAAAATTATAGCTTTTAAAAATGCCTATCATGGGAGTACACAGGGCGCATTGAGTGTGATGGGTGATGAGTATTGGAGAAATGCATTCAGGCCATTATTGCCAGATATTTATCATGAAGATTTTAATGAGCAGTCGGCTATTGATGCAATAGATAAAAACACAGCCTGTGTAATTATAGAAACAGTGCAAGCCGAGAGTGGTATCATCAAACCGAATAGAGAATGGTTAAAAGCTTTAAGAAAAAAATGCGATGAATATTGTGTGTTATTGATTTTTGATGAAATTCAGGCAGGCTTTGGAAGAACGGGTTCTTTATTTGCATTTGAACAATACGAGGTAGTGCCAGATATTTTATTATTAGGAAAAGCCTTAGGTGGTGGAATGCCGTTGGGTGCCTTTATTGCAGATAAAAGATTGATGTCAACATTAACTTCGAATCCTGTGTTGGGTCATATCACCACATTTGGCGGCCACCCCGTTTCTTGTGCAGCAGGTAAAGCGGCATTAGAAGTTTTGTTGGAAGGGAAATATATTGAAACCGTTTTTGAGAAAGAAAAAATATTGATTGATCTGATCAAACATCCTGCCATCGTATCCAGCAGAACTGCTGGTTTATGGATGTCATTACAATTTGCTACACCTGAGTTGAACCAGTCTATTGTTCATCAATGTGTAAAAAATGGATTGATCACTGATTGGTTTTTATTTGCACCAGATCGTTTGCGCATTGCACCGCCACTGATCATTACTGAATCAGAATTGAAAGAAATGTGTGCAATTATTTTGAAGAGTATTGAGGAAGTGATTAATAAATAAAGTTAAGAAATTTGCATTCTGCAAAATCTACTATAGAGCTGCTCGTATACTGGAATGATCTTGCTGATATCAAATAAACAAGCCTGTTGATATGCAGCTTCTTTCATCTTTGTTAATCTTTCTTCATCGCGAAGCAGATCGATCGTGAAATCACTCATCGATTTGGTATCACCCACGTTGGCCATAAAACCTGTTACACCTTGATTGTTGATCTCTGCCAGGCCTCCGGCATTTGTGCTAATTACAACAGCTCTTGCTGCCATGGCTTCTAAGGCCGCCAAACCAAAACTTTCATATTCAGATGGCAATAAAAATACATCACTTACAGCAAGTATGTCTTCCATCTGTTCCTGTTTACCTAAGAATCTGATATCTTCTTCAATGCCTAAAGCACGTGCTTGTTCTTCTGCAGCATGACGTTCGGGTCCATCACCTACCATTAATAATTTAGCAGGCATTTCCTTGCGCACGTTTGCAAAAATTGTGATGACATCATCAATCCTTTTTACTTTTCTAAAGTTGGATGCATGCATCAATATTTTTTCGCCATGTGGTGCAATCACTTTTCTGAAAGCATCGATAGGTTTTTTATTAAATCTTGCTACATCAACAAAATTGTAAATAACATCGATCTCCTTTGTGATGGCAAAATTTTTGAAAGTTTCTTCTCTAAGATTTTCCGATACAGCAGTGATGGCATCACTTTCGTTAATCGAAAACGTTACCACAGGTTCGTACATTTTATCTTTTCCTACCAGTGTGATATCTGTTCCGTGTAAAGTTGTAATTACCGGGATGCTTCTTCCGGTTTTTTGTTTCACAATTTGCTTTGCCATATATGCAGCAGAAGCATGAGGGATAGCATAGTGTACATGCAACAAATCCAAATCGTGATTCATGATTACATCCACCATCGTACTTGCCAATGCAACTTCGTAAGGAGGATAATCGAATAAAGGGTAGGTTGGTACTCTTACTTCGTGATAAAATATATTGGTATTAAACGTATTTAATCGAACAGGTTGCTGATATGTAATAAAATGAACTTCATGTCCCTCATCGGCTAATGCCTTGCCGAGTTCGGTTGCCAAAACGCCACTTCCACCAAAAGTGGGGTAGCAAACAATACCTATACGCATAATTCGTAGTTTATACTTGTGAGGCTAATAGCCTATTAGGGTGCAAGTAACAATTATTTCTCCGTTAATAAAACCCCGTTCATACCATATTGTTCAAACACAACAAATGGTTAACTTTAACCCTCAACCACTACTAACAAATGAAAAGACTAATTGCTGTGTTAGCACTATTGCCTTTACTGGCTATTGCACAGGACCATGATTCTGTGATGATTAAAAAATTTTCGGATGAAATCATGAGAAATGGAACTGCGTACGACCTTCTTTACCAATTAACGAAACAAGTAGGCGGACGATTAGCTGGTTCTCCTCAGTTTGCCAAAGCAGAACTTTGGGGTAAAGCAACATTAGAACAATTAGGACCCGACGAGGTAATGATGCAAGAATGCATGCTACCACATTGGATTCGAGGCGGTGCTGACAAAGCAGTAATCACCGAGTTGGACAAAAAGAAAGTTTCACGAAGCTTAGATGTTTTGGCCCTTGGAAATTCTATGGGTAGTGAAGGAAAAACAATCACTGCCGAAGTGCTGATGGTGGCAGACTTTGATGAATTAGAGAGAAGAAAAGATGAAGTAAAAGGCAAGATTGTTTATTATAATTATGGATTCAATCCTACCAATATTATGCCCTTTGTTTCTTATGGCGAAGTAGGTATGTATAGAAGATCAGGTCCTAGTCGCGCCGCCAAATATGGTGCCGTTGCAGTTATGATTCGCTCATTAACTGAATCTACTGCCAATGATCCGCATACTGGTGCTATGGCTTATACTGAGGGCATTGCTAAAATCCCTGCGGTTGCAGTTGGACCAAGGGATGCAGATTATCTCTGGAACATTAAAACTGGGTTTAAAGTATCGTTGAAAACAAATGGAACATTTCTTCCAGATACTATCGGACATAATGTAATTGCAGTTTTAAAGGGCTCTGAATTTCCTGATGAAATTATTACTATTGGTGGGCACTTAGATAGCTGGGATGTGAATGAAGGCGCTCATGATGATGGTGCTGGAATTGTTCATACTATTGAAATTTTAAGGGCCATGAAAGCAATTGGTTATAAACCTAAACACACTATACACTTTGTGTTATTTGCCAATGAAGAAAATGGTTTAAGAGGCGGATCGAAATATGCAGAAAAAGCAAAAGCCAATAACGAGAAACACATCTTCGCATTAGAAAGTGATGAGGGCGGATTTACACCAAGAGGATTTGGATTTTCATTTAAAGACAAATCAAAATTGGCAAAAGTTCAAGCCTGGTTGCCGCTATTAAGACCTTATGGAACCGACCGGATGATCGACGGTGGAGGTGGGGCCGATATAGGTCCTTTGGCAGGCGCATTTGGTACACCTATGTCTGGCTTTATTCCTGATCCCCAACGCTACTTTGATTTGCACCATGCAAGAAGCGATGTTTTCGAAAACGTGAATAAACGCGAGTTGCTTTTGGGAGCTGTAAATATGGCGGGTTTAATTTATCTTGTAGATCAAAAAGGACTTTAAATTTTTTTATGAAATGAGCTATAATAAATTTCAATAACAACTGAAATGACTATTTACGAATTACATCTAACCAAAATCAATTTATAGGCACATGAAAAAAATACTTTGGATTTTCACCTCAATTATACTTGTTGCATTTGTGATATTTTTCTATTGGCGATTCTATTTTGTGTATGCAGAAGGAACCAAAGCCGGACAGTTAAATACATTCCAACAAAAGGGTATTCTCTTTAAAACCTATGAAGGAAAAATTATTCAGAGTGGTTTTAAGGCAAATGTTGAAAGTAATTATTTTGAATTTAGCGTAACAAGTGAATCTGTAGCTAAAAAACTATTAGAAAACTCTGGTAAAGAATTAGAGCTACATTATAAAAGGTATTTTGGAAGTCTGCCTTGGCGTGGTACAGAAAGTTATATTGTTGATAGCATTTATAATATTCAGGGGGCGAATATTCAGATGGATATAAAGCCGAAGTAGTATTCTTTGAGAATTATTGTCTTAAGAGAGTCACCACCCCGTCTGTTCGCTCAGTCGCTCCAGCCACCCCTCCATCGCATGCGATGGAGGGGAAACTATATTTTACCTTACTATATTTTACCTTACTATATTTTAC
>JBAXHC010000116.1:0-8346 GCA_037139075.1 Bacteroidota bacterium | reverse complement strand
CCACGTAATACTAATTCAGGACGACCTAGCATTTCGGCATTTGCACCAACACTCAAACCTGCAACTTTACCTGCCAATGAATTTACTGCGTTAGGCTCACGAGCTTTAACCAAATCAGATCCTTTCACTTCTTGGATAGTATAACCCAAACGTTTAATTTCTCTTTTAATACCAAATGCCGTTACAACAACTTCGCCTAAAACTTTAGGGTCGTCTTGTAAAGTATATACAAATGATTTTGAATTAAGAGAGAACTGTTGAGAAACAAAACCTAAAGAACTAATGATTATAGCGTTGTCTTGTGCGCTTACATTAATTTTAAAATTACCCATACTATCACTCAATGCAGTTCTTTTAGATCCATTTGTTTGAACAGAACTTGCTGATATACCAATTCCAGTTTTTGTTATTACTCTTCCAGATATTACTTTATCCTGAGCAATACTATTTGTCAGAAAAGCAATAAATAGTGTAACAAACACTATCATCTTTTTAATAATTAAACGCATGTTTTTTATATTTTTTACAAAAGAACTACCCCAATGTTAACAAATTGTAAAAAACATATTAAATTATATTAAGTTAATGTTACGTTGGTAACACACCAATATTTAGACTTTATTAGAAAATGATTTCGTAATAAGATGGCTATAATTTTAGATAATAATTTGATAATAATATTTTAACATTGACTGAATGAATTCATAAAAAAGAGGAGCAACTAATCAACCAAATTTGATTGATTAGTTAATAATTGTTGTTCCTTTTTTCTAAAATAAACTATTGATACAATTGAACTAATTACAATTATTAAGCCAATTGCTAATCCTGCATAACTAAAAAAATCAACCCAACTTAAGTGTTTAAATCCCGAGCCTTTAAAACAAAGAACCAAGGTGCTTGCTAGGTATCCAAAAGCATCACTTACATACATGAGGTAACCAATATTGCTCTTAAATTTAAAGAGTGCTATCCATCTTTCATAAAACATTACATGAAAAGAAATATAAGACAAGTACATAGAGAAACCTATCATAATCATCCATATTAAAGGACTAATCAAATGTTGTATAAACAATAATGTAATTGTAAATAATAGAAATCCACCCAATAAAATAATAAGCTGATTTGTATAAAAAGCAATGCGATTATTTTTAATTAGTATCATCAATCCAATGATTATTAATACCCCTAAAGCAATGGGAATTTCAGACAAAGCAAGTATTTCAGGCGTATGTGAAAAACCAAGCCCCGCCCATATTTCCACAGCAAAATTATCACGGAGATCACGCAAAATAGTAAGCCCAACATATATAATAATTGATAGAATTATACCCGGTGCAAACATTGAAAAGAAAATTTTTCTCTCTTTTAAATCCATGGGTTGACGCTTTGTTCGATGCGTCTCATCTTCCTTATCCCTAGGAGGAATTTGTGCTAACATGTAAATACCAAGGAATAGTATTGGTGTAAATAATAAACCCGTTAAAAAAGGCATCCAAAAATCACTTACCCCAAAATGATCAATCAAAAATCTACCAGCGGCCTTTACTACACCTGATGCAAAAATAAAACTACTGGCCATGATGGCTCCTAGCACTTCTGTAAAACGACGCCCTTCCAAAAAACTAAATACAATACCCCAAATTAATCCGAGCGGAAGTCCATTTAATACCAACACCAAAAAATTATACGGAAATGGAATGATAGCAAAAAGTAATAATGATAACCAAGCAATGCCCATTAGTATGAGTAATATCCGTATTCTTTTATTCGGGTCTAGTTCTGAAACAGTTTTAATACCTATAAATTTCGATGCAGTATAACCTATAGCCTGTGCAATAATGAGAATGATCTTATAATCCATTCCCAAAAAATATAACCCCTCAAATGTTGCTGCTGCAAAAGGTTTGCGAAAAGCGTACATACTGCAATAGGTAATAAAAGCTGCTGCTCCCGAAAAAATCACAAATGTTATTGGTTGGTTTTTATGTAACCAATAACAATTCTTTTTTTTTTCGGAAAAAGAATTTGAAACAATCATAAATTATCAAATAAAAAATTCATTTTGAATAATTTGAGTAGAGGGATACTTGAATAGTATTTGTTAATTGACATCGGTTTTGATTCCTACACGAAAATTATTTTGTTCAACTGCTTGTTTAAAAGCTTCGTTAACCGTATTTAAATTGAATCCATCAAAAATTAATTTTTCGAAAGGGAAAACAGAAAAGTTTTCTTCAATGAATGTTACTGCAGCTTGCAAGTCGTATTCATTGTAGTTATGCAAGCCTTTTATTGTTAAAATTTTTCGGACTACTTTTTCGGCATCTATTTGCACTTTTCTTTGTGGGAACGTAGCACCTATCCAAACAGCTGTTCCACCAATACCTAGTAGGTCAATACTATTTTCCATTGCATCAGGTGAACCAGTTAGGTCTATCAATACGTCAATTGAAATTTGTTTGCCTATTTTTTCAGTAAATAATGTTTGTAAATCATTTTGTTTGGGTTCAATTAAACAAGTGTCCGTTGCACCAAACTCTTTAGCAATTTCAAGCCTTTCAGCATTAGTATCTATTGCGTAAACATTGGCTGCCCCTTTTGTATTTGACATAGCACATGCAATAATACCCAGCATACCGGTTCCGCATATCAATACATTTTTTTCATTGAGCTCTCCTGCAATTCTTATTGCACCTGCAACAGTGGCCACCGCACAATTGATAATTGCAGCTACAGGAAGTGGAATCTGTTCGTCAACTTTAATTACAGGAGTGTTTTTTCTTAAAAGTGTATATTCACTGAGACCTCCATGCAAACTGCTGTCTGGCGTTAATTGTTCATGACCATATTTAAAAAGATCGGCCGCTTTTTGTGGCATCCCCCTTTTAGAAAGTGGAGATGCTGGATTACTAGCAAAAATAGCCCAAGTAATACGATCGCCTATTTTTATAGGATCTCCTCTAAGATCTGATTCTCTAGCATTATTGCCAAAAGATACAATTCTTCCAATTATCTCGTGCCCAAGAATGGTGGGATTTTTTTCTTTCCGCATACCACTATAGGTATAAATATCACTCCTACAAAGCGTAGCATATTCATTACGAACCAATATTTCTTGCTCCTTCAACTCAGGAATCAAGGTCTCAACAAGTTCTAATGATTTCTCTGGAGTTTCAAAAACAACAATTTTGCAATGTTGCATTATCTATTTTTTTATTAACATTATTATTTCTTAGTAACCTTAAATTCATCAACAACTTTACCACTTGAGGCTATTTGTTTTATTTGTAGCGTATTTTCTTTAGCCTCAATATATGTTAATGAATGATCTGTTGAGAAAAACTTATAGGTGAATTTTTGCCATGAATCTGAATCATTTTCTTGCTCTGGATTGTATAGTTCTTGCCCACCAGCACCAGTAACTAAATACAAAATTCCATTAGGCTGCGTATTAGTGATGCCATCAAATTTTTTATCCAATATCCATTTCCCATTTACTAGTCTGCCTCTAAGTGTTTTATTGTCTTTTCCACCAATCAATTGGACTCCTTTACGATCCGGTATAAAAGTTAAAGGATAAGATCTTTGATAATTGTGAACATGTCCATTAAAAACAATATCAACTTTTCCTGCTTCAAAAATGGGGGATAATAATCTCATTTGCTGTTGCTCATAATGTTCTCTTGATGAATTAAATCCAGGATGGTGAAATAAAACAAAATGCCATTTAACCTCACTTGAATTTAATAAATCATTTTTTACCCATTTAAGTAATGTAGAATCTGTCCAATCAACATAATTATCTGCATCAATTACCGTCCAATGTGCATTTGCATAATTGTATGAAAAATTAGACATACTTGGATAAGCCTTTCCAGCTGCGGTATAAAATGCTTTTTTATTTTCATCTGATCCTTTTAAAACAGGAACCATAGAAGACCCTTCTTTTAAGGAAAGTCCATTCAATGGTTGTTCCCAAAAATAGTAATAGCTCAGAGCGCTAGGTGTTTTATCCATATCTCTGTCTTCTGCATCATGATTACCTACAGCAGCAATAAATGGTATTCTTCGCATTAATGGTACTCCTGAAGCGTCTGATTGATCGGCATTATAGATTGGCCAAAATTTTTGAGTATAATCTTTTATTAATCCATTTTCATATACAATATCTCCAGGAACAGCAACGAAATCTGGATTTAAATCATTCATGATTGTTGCTAATTTTTTTTGATCTTTTGTTAATGCTCCAATATCTCCAACTACAACAAATTTGTAATCTTGGTTTTTTGATTTTGGGGCATGTGCTTTAGATTCGAAAACAATTTTATTGTTATTAGATACACGATAACTAAATTCTTTGCCAAATTCTAAGTCTTTTAAAGTTGCATGATATACCACAAATGGAGAAACGTCTTTTACATTTACAATATTAAAATTTATTACTTTAGATGCTACCCAATTAGCGTTTGTTTTAACTTCTACAAGCCATTGACTTATGGTATCTGAAGTGTGCCATAATAAAGAAAGTTCCTGCTGCTTTCCTTCATATCCTACTTGCAAATAAGGCTTTACCAGAAATGTTGGTTGTGCATCTATTTTTATAATAAGTATTAACATTATAAAAATCACAGAAATTGATTTGCTCATACTTTTTTTAATTTGAAGGTACATTTGTTTAAATCTGATTGATTAATACAACTTTTTAATAATAAAAAGATAATGTATAAATTATTTTTAATTAATACTAAATATTCAATCTTTTGTTAATGAAATTGGAAAAGCTAGAAAGGAAATTATTTCTGAAAAATAAACCTTAAATTACGTTACCCCCCTCTCAAAATTACTAACACAAGTATCTATAATCAATATGCAAGAATTTCTATTCTTTTTCGTGCTCTTAATTATCATAGCCAATCTATTAAGTAAACTATCCCTTTATAAAGCAAAGTTTTATCACTCACAATTAATACCACATGCGCTATTGAACGAGATGGTGTTTTTTCAACAATCACTGATTAATTTAGAGAAAGAAAAACAGCTGCAATATTTTGAATACCATTCGTCTTACTTTCAGAGCATACTAAAAGTAAACACGTATTTAACTTCTCCTTTATCAATTGAATTGAAGCAAGCAAATAAAGTTGTTGAATATTTTAATATGGTACATACTTCTAATTTTGAAATAGAAATCAATAACACCCATTCAGGTGATAATGATATTAACATACCATCACTATTATTTCAGCCATTTATAGAAAATATATATAAGCATTCAGGTTTAAAGAGTGGTACCATCAAAATAAACATTACAAACAAAGCCTCCTATAACGAAACTTATATTTCCATTTATTTGGTTTCTGATTTGGAGTATAATATAAAGGTTAAAAAAAGAAAAGACTATAGTGGGATGGCAATTATAAATGGCAAAATAAATGAAACCTGCCAAGCTGCTGGTACTAACAACTATTATGACTGTACTATTAAGTATAAAAAGAATGCCAATAATCAAATGCTTGTTTCTATAACACTGCCTTCAAATTTAAAAAGTATATGAGTTTAAAACTGCAAATAGTAGAAGATGATTTAAGTAGTATTAACATAATAAAGTTGTATCTAACAAAGTTTAATGATATTGAAATTGTGGCAATCTCAAATGATTTAGTTTCTGCCTATAACGACTTTTTATTTTATAGGCCAGATATCTTACTCTTAGATATAATGTTAGGTGAAGAAAATGTTTTTGATATTATTGATTTATTTAAACCCAATAAAAAAATAATATTTATCACTGGTCATATAGAATTTTCAATAAAAGCATTACAATCAAAAGCTATTGATTATTTATTAAAGCCAATTAATGAATTAGATTTTAATATAGCCATTGAAAAAGGAATTAGTGAAATAGGGGTTAATAATACACAATACGATAATCTAATAAACACAAAACTTACTATTGAATCTGCCAACTATAATGATTATTATTTTTTAAAGGATATTGTTTACCTGAAAGCATTAAAGAATTACACCGAAATTTTTACCATACATAATAATAAAATAATAGCGAGTAAGTCTTTAAAGTATTTCGAGAACAAATTACCAAAAGAACTTTTTTTAAGAATTCATCATGGCTACTTGGTTAATTTTCATCATTTAAATCGAATTGAAAAAAACGAAGAGATGAATGCCATCATGAGCAATAACGAAAAGCTACCAATCTCATTTAGAAAAAAGCTCGATTTGTTAGAGCGGCTCAAAACTTCAAAATTCGTAATCTAGATTCAGTTGTGGTTAACTAAACATCACTTATAAAAAATAATAAAACACTTATACATCAGTTCTATATATTCTACCTCCATCTTATAACTTGTTGCTAATTCTAAAGTTTTATTAGAAGTGAAATTCCATTTTTAAAAGCAAATAAAGGTTTTGAGCCACATAGCAACTTCTGAATTTACTAATTCATTGATAATTAATAAGATTCTAAACGAAAGGTACCAATTAGACTCTGTTGAAGAAACTGAATACATTCCAATCACCAGTATTTTATTTCTTCAATCATCTAAAAACTATACCAAGTTTCATTTGATTGACAACCGATTTAAACTCTCGTCGAATAATTTGAAATACCACGAATTGAATCTGCCTAAAGAATTTTTTTTTAGGATACATCATAGCTTTTTAATCAACATACTTCACTTGAGTATAATAAAGAAAAAGGGTTCGCTATTAGCAATCATGTCGAGCGGTGAAAGCATTCCAATTTCTTTCAGGCGAAAAAAAGATATACTATCAGAAATTAACCAATCAATTATTATCAGAAACAAAACACTTATACTCTAAATCGTTACACCTAATAAAAACCTTACTACAGTTATTTTACAGGTTAAAAAATGGTTTAATTCATTTGGACCTTGCAACTTAAATGTTTTAATATTATGAAAAATTTTCAATCAAGATTAAAAAGTGTCACGTATTTTATTCTTTTTATTATCCTTTTTTTAAGTTGTTCAAAAACGGCAAGTCCGCCAACACCAGTGGCATCATTTACATGGACCTCTTCAAACTTAACAGCTCCATCTACTGTAACTTTTACTAATACATCAACCAATGCAACAACCTATTCGTGGGATTTTGGTGATGGATCAAATTCAACAACCGCAAGTCCAACTCATATTTATGCTACTGGCGGTTCTTATATTGCAAAACTTACTGTTACGGGCGAAGGTGGAACAAATTCAACTACACAAACTGTAAATATAGTTAGCCCAACTGCACTTCAAATTACAGTGAAGGATAATCTTGGAAATACTGTAGTTGGCGCATCAGTAAAATTATATAGTAGTGTAACTGATTATAATAATGGAACCAATCAGCTATTAACTACGCAAACTTCAAATGCATCAGGGGTTGTGACTTTTAGTCCATTATCAGCCATTAAATATTATTGGTTGGCATCAAGTTCCTGCCAAAATAATGTATTTGGAAGTAACACAACTGCAAGTGCTTTAACAGCAAATACAAACAATACCGTTACCACAGTAATTGCTGGAACCGGCACATTAACCTTCTCAAATATTTCATCAAATCCTTATGACGTATATATAAATGGCGTTTTACAAATAACTAATATGGCAGGCGGAACAACACAATCATATACTGCCGCAATTGGAAGTTACTCCATTAGAATTTTACAGAAATCGGGCTATTTAATTTCACCAACAGATAAAACATATACTGGTACGCTAGCTTGTGGCGGCACATTAACCACTACATTCCCTTAATTCAGTTTATTAAAATTAAATGATAAGAATTTGAGTTTAAAAACTCAACAGGGTAACCGAAAACTGTAAAATAGAGTAGGTATAAAATTTATAAATATGAAAAAAACAGCAAAGAATTTATTAGTTGTATTACTAGCATCAATCACATTATTCAGTTCTTCTTGCGCTACTATTTTAGGAGGCAAGGTTTCAGATTATCAAAGAACTAAACCAGCTCAAGGACAGCCTGCAAGAAAATTAAGGGTAGTTGCTTTTTTAGGTGATGTCTGTTTCGGTTTAGTACCTGTTATTGTTGATTTTGCAACTGGCGCAATATATAGACCTGAAAATAAATAGTCATTTAAGTTAATAAAGGGGCATTGTTTTTTAAGTAATGCCCCTTTTTATAAAGCGTATGCAGCAACAAAATAATAAGATTAGTTTTTACCAATTCTTGCTTTTAGTGGTTTCTTTCATTTTGCCAATCTTTGGCCCAATAATGTATTTTATCTATAAGAAGAAACAAAACAATTATGCAATGTTTTGTTTGGCAGCTTCTTTAATTGGAGTTGTGATTGCG
>JBAXHC010000115.1:0-8347 GCA_037139075.1 Bacteroidota bacterium | reverse complement strand
TGCTCGTTTATCTAATCTTTAAAGTCACAAGACTTGCTACAACAAGCAGTATCGTTATAACCCAAAACCGAAACGCAATTTTATTTTCATGAAAACCTCTTTTTTGATAGTGATGATGCAGTGGACTCATTAAGAATACACGCCTTCCTTCCCCATATTTTTTCTTGGTGTATTTAAAATATCCCACTTGAATAATCACACTTAAATTTTCTACTAAGAAGATGCCACAGAAAATCGGGATCAATAATTCTTTGCGCACGATAAATGCAAGAGATGCAATGATGCCACCTAAAGCAAGACTTCCAGTATCGCCCATAAATACCTGGGCGGGATATGCATTGTACCACAAGAAGCCAATACAGGCACCCACGAATGCGCCAACAAATACGCTAAGCTCTCCCAGATTAGGGATATACATGACGTCAAAGTAATCGGCAAATACATAGTTACCACTGATGTACACAAACACACCAATACCTGCGCCAATAATTGCACTCACACCTGCGGCCAATCCATCCAATCCATCTGTAAGGTTGGCGCCATTTGAAACTGCGGTAACAATAAAAATTACAATCAATACATAAATGATCCAGGTATATTTTTCAGCACCTGCACCCATCCACGTAATCAGTCTGCTATAATTGAATTCATGATTCTTTACAAAAGGAATCGTAGTGATGGGTGTTTTTACTTTTACAAATCTTTTATACTCCCCATCCAGTTTTCTTACAATAATATTAGAATCTTTAGCTAAGCTCTCACCTCTTTGAAGTGTTGCATTTCCGGTAGAAAAAATTTCACGTTCTACAGTTACTGCATTACTGAAGTATAAGGTTAATCCAATGATGGCACCTAAACCAACCTGGCCAATTACTTTTGAAATTCCAGCCAATCCATCGCTATCTTTTTTCTTATACGCTTCACCTTTACTAATGGCAGCTTTTCTTGCTCTGATTTTAAAAAGATCATCGAGGAAACCAATAATACCCAACCATACCGTGCATAGCACCATCAATCGGATATATACTTTATCTAAATTTGCGAATAATAATGTAGGAATTAATATGCTCACAATAATGATAATTCCACCCATGGTTGGGGTACCTTTCTTCTGTTGCTCGCCTTGCAAACCCAGTTCACGAACCGATTCGCCGATTTGTTTTCTTTTTAATATATTGATAATACGCTTACCATATATTGTTGCAATCAATAACGAAAACACAACTGCCATCGCAATTCTGAAAGAGATAAACTGAAATAGTCCCGCTCCTGGAATTTGATACGACTTGTTAAGCCAGTTAAAGAGATAATAGAACATAGTTTGCTTATTTATCTAATGCTTTAAATATTTCATTCAAAATTTCTTTATCATCAAAATGGTGTTTCACGCCATTGATATCCTGATACTTCTCATGTCCTTTTCCAGCTACAAGAATGATATCTTCTGGCTTTGCCAGTTTCACTGCTTGTAGAATTGCTTCCTTTCTATCTGTTATCGTTATCGATTTTCTTTTAGCTGCGCTATTTAAACCAGCTTCCATTTCACGTAAAATAGTTTCCGGATCTTCCGTTCTTGGGTTATCACTAGTAAGAATTAATTTATCACTCCAACCTGCAGCTACTTCAGCCATAATGGGTCTCTTAGTTTTATCTCTATCTCCACCACAACCAACAACAGTAATTACATGCTCATATCCTTTTCTTAATTTTTTGATCGTAGCCAACACATTTTCTAATGCATCAGGTGTATGAGCGTAATCAACAATGGCAATGATTTTATTTTTGCTGATCACATAATCAAATCTGCCCTCTGCACTGGTAAGCATGCTCATTACGGTTAATACTTTTTCGCTGTCTTCACCTAAACAAATCGCAGCTCCGTAAATAGCCAGAATATTGTAAGCGTTAAATTCCCCGATCAGTCTAAAGTGTACTTCTTTATCGTTTACAAGCATCACCAAACCAGATAAACCATTCTCCAAAATTTTTCCCTTAAAAGATGCAAGGGTTTTAAGGCTATAGGTAAATTGACGAGCTGTTGTATTTTGCAACATCACAGAACCTCTCTTGTCGTCTAAATTGCTTATTGCAAATGCATTGCTTTTCAAACCATCAAAAAACGATTTCTTCACTCGGATATACTCTTCAAATGTTTTGTGATAATCGAGATGATCGTGTGTGATATTGCTGAACAATGCACCGGTAAAATTTAAACCTGTAATGCGGTGCTGGTGAATGGCATGACTACTGCACTCCATAAACACATGCGTACAACCCGCATCAACCATTTGCTTTAAGAGTGAATTTAAACTCACTGCATCTGGGGTGGTATGGGTTGATGGAATGATAGTATCTCCAATTTGATTTTGAACAGTGCTTACTAAGCCACATGTATACCCCAACTGTGTAAATAATTTAAATAGAACCGTGGCAATAGTTGTTTTTCCATTAGTACCGGTTACCCCAACCAATTTTATTTTTTCACTCGGAGAGCCATAAAACTCATGAGCCATATAAGCTACTGCCTCATGTGAATTTGTTACTTGTAAATAAGTAACCGTTTTCAATAATTTTTTTGGCAACACTTCACATACAATTGCAATAGCACCTAACTCAATCGCTTTTGCAATAAAGCTATGCCCATCAGAATGTTCGCCTTTAATAGCAACAAACAATGACCCGGCTTTTACTTTGCGGGAATCGATTTCTATGGCTGATACATCTAAAGCAGTACTACCATGCACTTCTTTAAGATGAACTTTGTACAATATGTTTTGCAAGTTTGCCATGCTATATTATTAATTCAGTTCTAATTGAACCAGTTGTCCTTTATTAATTGTTTGTCCTGCTCCTATTGATTGAGATCCAACTTTTCCAGTTCCTCTCACATGTAATCTCAAGCCCATATTCTCACAGATATATACTGCATCTTTAAGTCCTAACCCTTTTAATTCTGGCATCGTTTTATCATCAACAATTTTAGAATAGGCAATCATATTTTTTTGATCACCATAAATATTCGTCCAGGAGGCATTATTACTTGAATCGCTCATATTCATTTTCAATGTGGCCAATACACGAGAAATATCTTTTTTGTAACCTGCATATTGCAGCATCATACTATCTGCTTTCAATTGCTTCAAGGCAGGACTATTATTGCCTTTCACATAAGTGCTATATAATCTATCTGAAATCTCTTTAAAAACAGTACCAGCAACTGCTGCTCCGAAATAAACTTTAGCGTGTGGTTTATTTTTAATCACTACAATACAGGTATACTGTGGATTATCTGCAGGGAAATAACCTGCAAAAGAAGATTGAAAAATCCTTTCAGAATATCCCATTTTCCCATTAGCCATCAATGCGGTACCCGTTTTACCAGCTACCGGATACAGACTATTTTTAAATAATTCTTTTGCTGTGCCATTTGTACAAACGCCTTCTAAACAAGACTGCAGCATTTTTAAAGTTTGATCACTACAAACTTTTTCTCTCAAAACAATTGGCTCAATATTTTTCAACAACACCCCTTCTTCTTTGATGGAAGAAATTAAATAAGGGCGCATCATTTTCCCATGATTCGCAACCGCATTATATAAAGTCAAAGTTTGTAAAGGAGTAACTTGAAGGTTGTATCCAAAAGCCATCCAGGGCAAGGCAGTTGGAACCCATCGTTTTTCGTTTGGTCTAAAAATATCAGGACGCGCTTCACCAACTAAATCAACCCCCGTTATAGAATCCATATGCATTCTGGAGAGTGCATGTATAAATTGAGATGGATGAGAAGCGTATGCATTATTTGCTAATTTCGCCATCCCCACATTTGAACTTAATTCAAAAGCTTGTTTAACAGTTACTCCTCTATGGCCAGATTGCTCAGCATCGTAAACGGTAAGTCCACCAACTTTCCAAGTGCCCCCTTCCAGATCTACAATATCATTTAAGGTTACTTTTTTATCTTCTAACAAAGCCATTAAGGTTGCTAATTTAAAAGTAGAACCTGGTTCAGATCTGGTAGTTATAGCATAATTCAAATCTTCACTAAAGCTTCCGTTATCTTGTTTACCCAGATTCGCGATGGCTTTTATTTTTCCGGTTTTTGTTTCCATCACAATAGCGCAACCATGCTCAGCCTCATTTTTTTCCATCATCTTCATCAATGCATTCTCTGCGATCTCTTGAATAAAAACATCGATGGTGCTTACAATATCTTTTCCGGTTTCAGGTTCAACAATATAGTCGTCTGTTATCGGAACTTTTACGCCACCCGCAATTGTACGTACCCATTGCTTTCCTTCTCTACCTTTTAAAATACTATCGTAAGTTTTTTCCAAACCCACTTTAGATGTTTCGCGATCCAGACCCACTGTTCTGAAAGCAAGTATGCCGTATGGGTTCAGACGAATATTTCTTTCGTTAACAATCAGACCACTCTTATATCTTCCTTCTTTAAATAATGGGAAATGTCGAAGTTGTTCGTATTCGCGGTAAGTGGTTTTTTTATGCAATTCGAAATAAGCTTCATTATCGCGGTAACCCTGTTTGAGATTTTTTTTGTAAGAGTCCTCAGATTGATCTTTAAATAGATCAGATAAAAAATAAGAAAGAGAATCTATATTATTTCTAAAATGCACCCCAGATTTTTCATGGAGGTATTCGACGCGGAAATCGATATATAAATCAAATTGAGGAATGCTGGTACTAAGCATTTGACCGTCTTCACTAAAAATAGTACCACGTTCTGCTTCGATTGAATCGATGTGCTGGTGTAGGCTATCACTCATGCTTCTCCAATGAGGGCCTTGCACTTGTTGTATATAAATTGCTTTCCCGAAGATAGCGACGCAGGCCACTATCACCAGCAGGTAGCTGAGATAGACCCTCCAAAGTATGTCGCGTTTTACTTCCATGATAGCATCTATTATTTCAATGTCAATCGTTCAAAAAAAATCACCTCTCACTCCTCACTCTAATCTCTTATCTCTTATCTCTTATCTCAACCTTTGCGGCGTTTCTCTACTGATCTTTAATCCTAATGGTGATGCAGCTTTCAGCACTTCTACTTCCTCACTTTTAAACATCACTTCACTTTTCAGTGTCTTATATTCAAATTGTAATTCCTTCAAATCGTTATTGGTTGTATTGATCTTACGTATAATCTTATCTGCATTGTGACCATTTGCGATGTACAATACAGTTAGCGCTGTTAGAAATAAAAAAAATGGAATGTTCTTTACGATCCACTGATAACTGAACAAACCCTTTAAAGGATTCTTGTTACCAGCTGCGGTATTTTTTACCTGCTCTGCCATTAGTTTTCGTTCTCGGGTACGGGTGATCAATATCTTTCGGCCACTCTCAACTTTGCACTTCTACTTCTACTATTTCTCTTCAACTCTGCATCAGCAGCTGTGATTGGCTTCTTTGTAATTATTTTCAGTATCCGTTCTTTTTCAACTGATAATAACGGATGTTCTTCTACTTCTTCAAATGTTCCTTGCTTAAAAAAATTCTTCACCAGTCTGTCTTCAATCGAATGAAACGTAATTACAGCAACCCTTCCGCCCGTATTCAAAACCGAAGGCACTTGTTCTAACATTTCTTTCAGTGCGCCCATCTCATCATTCACTTCCATTCTTAGCGCCTGAAAAACCTGTGCTAAATATTTATTCGGATTACCTTTTACAACAGCACTGATCAAAGCTTTGAATTGTCCGATCGTTTGCACAGGCAAATGTTTGCGCTGATGAACGATATGCTTTGCCAGCGTGATAGAATTCGTAACCTCTCCATATTGTTCAAATAGTTTGTGTAGTTGTTGTTCACTATAAGTGCCGATAATATCTGCAGCAGATAGCGTTTGTCTACGATCCATCCGCATATCTAACGGACCTTCAAAACGAATAGAGAAACCACGATCACCTTCATCAAACTGATAACTACTAACTCCCAGATCGGCGAGTATTCCATCCACTTTCTGCACTTTATGCAAACGCAAAAAGCGTTGGATGTGGCGGAAGTTGGCAGGAACAAAAACAACACGTTCATCATCTGGTAAATTTTGCTTTGCATCAGCATCCTGATCAAAAGCATATAACCTACCATCTTTATTGAGTCGTTCTAAAATTCCGCGACTATGTCCACCACCACCGAAAGTGCAATCCACATAAATACCATCAGGTTTAATGTTTAGTGCTTCCATGCATTCGTAAAACAATACTGGTACATGATAGTCATTAGCCGAAGGGTGTTGGGTTGATTCCGAACCTTGTTCACTGTTCTTGTTCATAATCGGAATTTTAACCGTTTTTTTCATCACCCTTCTCTTTCATAACTTCTGCGGCCAGGTCGCTGAATGCTTCTGGTGAAAAATCTTCAAAGAGCTGATTGTACTTAGCCGCATCCCAGATCTCGAAACGATCGAGGGCTGCTGCCAGAACGATATCCTTATTCAATCCTGCAAACTCACGAAGCGAAGCTGGCAACAACATTCTACCTGCATTGTCCAGTTCAATTTCAGTGGCTCCTCCCAGAAACTGACGACGGAATTGACGTACTTTCGGGTCGAAATCATTTAGTTTACTGATCTTGGCAATTATGAGTTCCCAACTTTTCAATGGATATAACGTGAGACATTTTTCGAAACCACGGGCGAGGATAAATCGATCTTCTGCTTCAGGTAACTGTTTTTTCAGTCCACCCGGAAGCAGGAAGCGACCTTTCGCGTCTACCGTAGCTGCATATTCTCCGTGAAATCCTTGCATTAGTGAATAAGTTTTTCCAAGTATTACCACTTGTTGACACAAAATAACACTTTTTCCCACTTTTAATGGTGTTTTTAGTCGTTTGTATTTATCCACAAGAAAAAAACGGCTATAAGTGAGCACTGGATAGAGTTACAGCTGTTTTAGTCAAAAAAGCATGTGCATGAACTGTGAATTAGTGTGGATAAGCCCAATCTTTTCTAAATTTGTCTATGCATCCGAAAGACCTCCAGATCAAAGATTTCAGTTATAATTTACCTGATGAACGCATCGCCAAATACCCATTGGCTAATCGAGATCAGAGTAAGTTGTTGATTTACAAGGGAGAACAGATCTCAGAATCGGTCTATCAGCAGATTGCTAAAGAAATCCCAGAAAACAGTCTGCTCTTATTTAATAATACCAAAGTGGTGGAAGCCCGTATCCTTTTTCAGAAAGAAACCGGTGCAACCATCGAGATTTTCTGTTTAGAACCCGATGATCGATACCCGGATATTACCTCTGCGATGCTGCAAAAAGGAAAAGTATTCTGGAAATGTTTGGTGGGAGGGGCTAAAAAATGGAAGGAACCACAAATTTCAAAGTCCATTTTGATTGGCGGGAGAACTATTGCATTTACAGCTGAACGAAGAGAGCAGATAGCAGACTATTATTTGATTGAATTTAATTGGGTTGATGCCGATATTTCATTTGCTGAAATATTACATGCTGCGGGATTAATTCCATTACCACCCTACTTAAATCGTGCTGCAGAAACAAGTGATCTGGATCGATATCAAACCATTTATGCCAAATACGATGGATCTGTGGCAGCACCTACTGCGGGATTACATTTTACGGAAGCTGTATTCGAGCAATTAGATGCAAAAAATATTGAAAGGGCATACCTCACATTACACGTTGGTGCAGGTACTTTTAAACCCGTTAAAGCAGAAAAAATAGAAGGGCATGAAATGCATGCAGAGTTTATAGAAGTTAGTGTTGCTTTGATACAAAAAATAATCTCAAAATTAAACGAACCTATTATTCCCGTGGGCACTACCTCTATGCGAACAATAGAATCGTTGTATTGGTTAGGAGTGAAAACAATTCTTCGCAGTGATATTGCTTTATCGGAATTAGTAATCAATCAATGGGATCCCTATACGTTAGATGCCTCAAGCATTTCAGCTTCAGAAGCATTACAAGCACTCATTGTATGGATGCAAAAAAATGAATTAGAATTATTGATTACTAAAACACAAATCATCATTGCTCCAGGCTATTCATTTAAAATTGCAAAAGCACTAATTACCAACTTTCATCAACCACAATCAACACTATTATTATTAGTATCTGCACTCATTGGAGAAGAATGGAAAAGGGTATATGAATATGCGTTAGAAAATGATTTTCGTTTTCTGAGTTATGGGGATGGATGTTTACTTTGGAAGTGAAAAGTGAAAAGTGGTGTTTTAAACGCTGAGCGTTTAAAACAATAAACACCCCTCCTATCCGCAAGCGAACAAGTGGGGTGTATGTTTTTTTGAAACACCCCTCCTGCCGCTTGCGGATAGGAGGGGAAAGTCGAGCGACTGAGCGAT
>JBAXHC010000114.1:0-8358 GCA_037139075.1 Bacteroidota bacterium | reverse complement strand
ACAAAGGTTCCAACAAACCCTTTGTTTGTTGTTAGTACTGGTCTTGCAGCAGGTTTTACAACCATGTTAGGGAATCTTGCGGGTGCTTTTTCGAACTTATATTTTTTGGCCATGCGCTTAGAAAAGAATGATTTTATTGGCACTGCAGCCTGGATCTTTCTTTTCATGAATTTATTCAAACTGCCCTTTCAAATATTCTTATGGAAAAATATCTCCATACAAAGTTTACAGATAGATGCTTACCTGCTTCCCACCTTGATTATTGGTTTTTTAGTAGGTCTAAAATTGGTTGATAAAGTAAAAGAAGAACACTATCGAAAATTAATTATCATTTTAACGCTTATTGGGTCATTGTTCATGCTTTTTAAGCGATAATAATTATTGGATGAATGGCAATTAAAATCTTTTAAATAGATTTTTTGCATTACTGGATTGACTTATATTTATTGTCCATATAATTTTCCCACTCTTAACGGTTAAAATTTGTCAATGAAAAAAATGCTTGTCCTGCTGCTTGCGGCAATTGTTACGGTTACTTTATTCTCTTGCAGTAATAAAAGAAGTGGAAAGCCACGGTTACTGGTTTTTAGTAAAACTGCTGGTTATCGTCATGCTTCTATTCCAAATGGAATTGCAGCTATTCAAAAATTAGCGAAAGAAAATGGGTATGATGTAGATACTACAGAAAATGCTTCCATTTTTAATGAAGACAGTTTAAAGAATTATTCTGCTGTTGTTTTTATGAGTACTACTGGTAATGTATTAGATTATAGACAGCGCACAGCTTTCGAGAGATACATTCAAGCAGGTGGAGGATTTGTTGGGGTTCACTCTGCTACCGATACAGAATATGATTGGGGTTGGTATGGCAGATTAGTTGGCAACTATTTTATTGATCATCCTGGTATTAATGATACATTCCCAAATGTACAACAGGGTACATTACATGTGGTAGATCAAACCTTTGGTGCTACAAAACATTTACCTGCTGTTTGGACTAGAACAGATGAATATTATAGTTTCAGAAAACAACTTGATAGTAGCGTTCATGTGTTGATGAATATTGATGAAACAAGTTATAAAGGCGGACATAAAATGGGAAACCATCCAATGTCATGGTATCATGACTATGATGGTGGACGTGCATTTTATACCGAACTTGGGCATACTGCAGAATCTTATACAGAAGATAATTATACCAAACATTTGTTAGGTGGAATTCAATATGCTATAGGTGAAAATAAAAATTTAAATTATAGTAAAGCAACATCAGAATATGCGCCTGATGAAGATCGTTTTGCAAAAGTATCTTTAGTACAGGGCACATTTTTTGAACCTACTGAAATGACGATACTTCCGAACTATGATGTAATGGTAGCTCAACGTCGTGGTGAATTGTTATTATACAAAGCAGATACCAAGCAAGTAAAACAGGTTGGATTTTTAAACGTGTATTGGAAAACTTTGCATACTCCTAATGTTAATGCAGAAGAGGGTTTATTAGGTTTATGCAAGGATCCGAATTTTGCAAAAAATCATTGGATCTATATTTATTATAGTCCTGCCGATACAAGTGTAAACCGTTTGTCTCGTTTTACTTTTGTGAATGATACTATTGATAATAAAACGGAGAAAGTAATATTGGATGTAAAATCACAACGCGAAATATGTTGTCATACTGGAGGCTCTATCGCTTTTGGTCCGGATAACCTTTTATATTTTTCAGCAGGAGATAATAGTACTCCATTTGATGAGCCTGGTGCTAAATATGTGAGTAGCAGTTTTGCTCCACTGAATGATGTTCCTGGGCACGAACAATATGATGCGAGAAGATCATCAGGTAATTCGAACGATTTACGCGGAAAGATTATGCGTATCAAAGTAAACGATGATGGAACTATAAAAATTCCTGAAGGAAATTTATTTCCAGTAGGAACTCCAAATACAAGACCAGAAATATATGTTATGGGAGATCGTAATCCTTATCGTATTTCTGTGGATCAGAAAAATAGTAATCTGTATTGGGGTGAAGTTGGTCCGGATGCAAATTCAGATAGTTTAAAAACTCGTGGACCTAAAGGGTATGATGAATTAAATCAAGCTCGTAAAGCAGGATTTTTTGGATGGCCATTATTTGTAGGTAATAATTTTCCTTATCATGAATTTAATTATGCAACTGGTGTTCCAGGACCAGCATTTGATCCCGCTAAGCCAGTAAATAATTCTAGAAATAATACCGGGTTAAAAGAATTGCCTCCTGCACAGCCTGCATTTATTTGGTATCCTTATGGAAATTCACCTGATTTTCCTGAACTAGGTACGGGTAGTCGTAATGCTATGGCAGGTCCTGTTTATTATACTGATATGTTCCCTGCTGAAACCCGTTACCCTGATTATTATAATGGAAAATTATTCTTTTATGACTGGATGCGTGGTTGGATCAAAGCTGTAACGATGAGACCGAATGGAGATTTTGATAAGATGGAACCTTTTATGGAACATACCGCTTTACATAATTGTATTGATATGGAAGTGGCGCCGAATGGTAAAATCTATTTGTTGGAATATGGAACTGGTTGGTTTGCAAAAAATCCTGATGCAGGTTTAAGTGTGATAGAATATACAGGAGGAAATAGAGCGCCAAAGATCAGTGGAATTAAAGTTGATAAAGCAACGGGTAATTTACCATTCAAAGTAAAAGCAACAGTAGATGCAAAAGATCCAGAAAATGATAAAGTGTCTTATACCTGGGACTTAGGAAATGGAACCAAGCAAGAAACAAAAGAACCTTTCATTAACTATACTTACAACACTGCGGGTGATTATAAAATATCGGTAGAAATTAAAGACAGTAAAGATGCGGTCAGTAAAAGCAATGCTGTAGAAATTTATGCTGGTAATGAAACTCCTGAAGTGCTTGTTGAATTAAAAGGTGGAAATAAATCTTTCTTCCTACCTGGACAGGCTATTAACTATTCAGTTTCTGTAACTGATAAAGGAGACACATCTAAAATAGATCCTGCTAATTTATATGTGGCGGTTGATTATATGCAAGGATATGATAAAGCTGCAATTGCAGCAAATGGTGTGGGTGCAAATATTGAAGGAAAAGTATTGACACAAACCATGGATTGTAAGAGTTGTCATAAAGAAGCTGAAAAATCAATCGGACCAGCATTCACGTTGGTTTCTGCAAAATATGCGAAGAGTCCTGATGTAGTAACTTATTTAAGTCAAAAAATACGCAAAGGTGGTGCAGGCGTTTGGGGTGATGTAGCAATGGCAGCTCATCCAAATATTTCAGAATCAGATTTAAAACAAATTATACAATATGTAGTTGGCTTAAGTAGTAAGAATGTTGCTAAGGCTTCACTTCCAGCAAGTGGAACAATTGTTCCTCCAGCAAATTCCAAGCCTGGCACAAGTTTGGTTTTATCTGCAAGTTATACAGATAAGGGTGGAAATAATATTAAAGCACTTACTGGTAGAAATAGTGCCGCGCTAAATGCTGCATCTATCTCATTTACAGGAAAAGAAAAAATGAATGGATTTACAGTGGCTAATTATAATGGAATGAATTTGATGATCTCGCCAGCACAACCAGGATGGTTTGCATTGGATGATATCGATCTAACAGGTGTAGGATCAATGACCTTCATGATGGGCTTTTTAGCTGCGCCAAAAATTGGGGTAGATTTTGAAATACACTTAGATGCCGAAAATGGTAAACTGTTAGGTAAATCTTTATTCTTACCAACTGGTAATGCAAAAGCGAATTTTGCAATGATGCCAATCAGCATTAGTACAGTATCTGATGGAGCTTTGCATAAAATCTATATTACTTCAAAAAGAAAAGATAAAGAAACAGCTACTGTTGCTGTTTCCTCTGTTCAATTTGCGGGCAAGTAATTAATAATTTTAGAATTTTATAAGGGCTGTTCTGAAAAGAACGGCCCTTATTTTTTGGAAATGCTTTTATTCCCTTTTATAAAATTGATTGCAAGAACAACAAGTATAATGATCAATCCAAAGAACTCTCTTGTTTCTTCTACCCAGGGTTGCTCCGCTTTCATGGTAGAAGCAATACTAGTTGCTTGATGATATCTGATCCAATCAATCATACCATTTTCGTCGAACATTTTATACATCGCATAGGCCCCAAAAATGGTAAACCCTATATAATAACCAATTTTTGGATATTTATTCTTTATGGCCAGATAGCATAGTACTGCAGGGTATAAATAGATTGGCATCCATAAGTAAGGATCTGGATCATTATACTGCACCGCAGCAAAAAGAATAAACACAAGGATGAAGATGATATTGAAAACTTTCATAAAAGGTGGGTTAAATATTTTGGTAATAATAGGAAAAATAAATTATTAGATTTACTTAAGTATCATACCCTTTTTTAATTAAGCTGAAATTAATATCTGCTAAATGAAAACACTTACATGTATACGTCCTGGAGCGTTTGAATATTCTGAAATCGATATGCCCGTTAAAGAACCTGGAAAATCGATCTTAAAAGTTGAACGAATCGGAATCTGTGGCACGGATTTACATGCATTTGAAGGCACACAACCCTTTTTTAATTATCCCAGAATTTTAGGTCATGAACTGGCATTATCAATTGTAGAAACTAATGCTCCAGGTTTTTTAGTTGGTGAGATGGTAACCATCATTCCATATTTTAATTGTGGTCATTGTATTGCTTGTAAAATGGGGAAGCCAAATTGTTGTGTTGAAATATCAGTATTTGGAGTGCATATAGATGGTGGGATGTGTGAATACATTCTTGTTCCCAATGAAGCATTAATTCATGGTAAGGGCTTATGTGCGGATGAATTAGCACTTATTGAGCCACTTGCTATTGGCGCACATGCAGTGCGAAGAGCAAATGTGCAGCCAAATGAAAATGTTTTGATTATTGGGGCAGGTCCTATTGGAATCGGCATTATTGAGTTTGCAAATATTGCTGGTGCAAATGTAATTGTATTGGATATTAATGAGTTTCGTTTAGATTTTTGTAAGAAACAATTTAGCACTGCCACTATAATTAATTCCGTAAAAGAGAATGCAATGGAAAGAATTAAAGAACTTACAAAATCAGATATGCCAACTGTTGTTTTTGATGCGACTGGAAATCTTTCTGCCATTAATCAGGGTATAAACTATTTGGCACATGGTGGCAGATATGTGCTTGTTGGATTACAAAAGGAAACTATCTCTATTTCTCATCCAGAATTTCATAAACGAGAAGCCACTTTGATGAGTAGTAGGAATGCAACAAAATCTGATTTTGAACAAGTAATCTTATCCATTAAGGACGGAAGGGTTCATCCACTTAACTATATCACAAATAGAATACCATTTGATGATGTGGCATCTGTATTTTCCACTTTATTAGATCCTTCAAGCAACGTGATAAAGGCAATGATTTATTGTTAATTTTTGTTTAGAGTTTAAAAAATATTTTGGGACATATGAATTTATTGTACTTTTGTTAACCAAATGGTTAATTTTTGAAAGAGAAGCGAAACGATAAAGGCACTGAAGAAAAAATTTTGATAGCTGCAAGGCAGGTTTTTATTGAAAAAGGACTTGCTGGTGCCAGGATGCAGGACATTGCTGATAAGGCTGAGATCAATAAAGCCATGCTGCATTACTATTTTAAAAATAAGGAAATGCTTTTTGAAGTGATATTTCGTGAAACAGCCGGAAAGCTATTTCCTCATTTTGAAAAATTGATGGATTCCGACTTGAATTTCTTTGATAAAATGCGCTCCATTGTTTCGAGCTATATTGAAGTAATCATTCAAAATCCTTATATACCGCTATTTGTGATGAATGAAATGAATAAAAATCCTGAAATGGGGATTAAAAATTTCTTTGAAGCACAGAAACCGGGATTCGTTCGAAAATTCAAAGAATCTATAGAACAAAGTGCAAAAGATGGACTTATTCATCCCATACCCCCAATTCATTTAATCATGAATATGTTTTCTATGTGTGCATTTCCTTTCATTGCTAAGCCAATGCTTAAATTACTTACAGGTATTGAGGATGAACAGTTTAAAAATTTGATGGAACAGAGAAAGGTATTGGTAGCTGAGTTTATTATTAATTCGATTCGAAAATAATTTTTTTATGCGTAAGTTAACTAAATGGTTAATAATTGGGTCGGCTGGCTTTGTAATCACCTTACGGCCAATTCCATCCCTTTCTCAAAACCCCATTTCCTCGCTTAATTTAGAGCAGGCCTATCAATTAGCAAGAGCCAATTATCCCTTGATTAAACAAAAGGATTTAATTAGTAAGTCAGCTTTCTTAACGATTGATAATATTAATACCGCTTACCTCCCTCAATTAAGTTTGAACGGTCAAGCCAGTTATCAGTCGGATGTTACTAGTATAAAAATCCCGATTGCCGGCGCCAATATTACTCCTTTGAGTAAAGACCAGTATAAATTCTGGGGCGAATTAAATCAATTGATTTATGATGGCGGGATCATTAAAAATCAAAAGCAATTACAGGATCGAAGTTCGTTGGTAGATGATCAGAAAATTGAAGTAGAAATGTATAAATTGAAAGATCGAATCAATCAACTATATCTCGGTGTTTTATTATTAGATGCACAGCTAAGTCAAGCCAATTTATCCAAAGAAAATATTCAAATCGGACTCAATACAGTAACTGCCCAATTAACAAATGGAACCGTTTTTAAGTCGGCCGTTTTGGTACTTGAAGCGCAGCTTTTACAAACTGATCAAAGAGTAGTGGAATTGAAATCAAATAAAAAAGCACTTCTTCAGGTTCTTTCCTTGTTTATTCAACAATCCATAAGTGAATCAGTGAAGTTGGAAAAACCAATTGTTGCAGACCTGATTGATACAACCATCAATAGACCGGAATTAAAATTATATGCTTATCAGGATAGCTTTTGGCATGTTCAAAATCAAATGGTGACTGCAAAATCAAATCCCAGACTGAGCCTCTTTGCCCAAGGTGGTTATGGAAAACCAGGATTAAATATGCTCAATAATGAATTTGCTCTTTTCGGTATTGGAGGGGTACGTTTAAATTGGTCGCTAAGTAATTTATATACCCATAAAAGAGAACACGAAATAGTGATCTTGAATCAAAAGATGAATGAAGTTCAGAAAGAAGTTTTTGTTTTCAATACCAATACGCAACTCACTCAACAAATGGAAGAGATCAGAAAACTGAATGATTTATCAAAGATTGATGCGAAGATAGTAGAAGTTCGATCCAATATAACTGCAGCTTCAAAAGCACAACTGCAGAATGGGGTTATTAACTCTAATGATTATCTCCGGGAAATTAATGCGGAAGATCAAACTAAAAATAATTATATCCTGCATCAAATTCAATTATTGCAGGCAAAATTAAATTATCTGACTATTAAAGGAAATCAATAAAAACTATTTTATGAATTATAGAAATCTTATTCTCACAGTAACTTGTATCGCCTTTTTAAGTGCATGCAGTTCTAGTCAACTTAAGCACGATGCTGCAGGTATTTTTGAAGCAGATGAAGTAATCGTGTCTTCAGAGTTAGGTGGAAAAATATTACATTTTAAAGTTAATGAAGGCGACCTCCTGAAAAAGGATTCTGTTGTAGCAATCATAGATGCATTGCCTGTCAACCTGCAGCAACAGCAATTGGAGGCATCCGTAAAAGCACTTTCAGAAAAAACACAAAATGTAGAACCTCAGATTAAGTTGTTGAAAGAGCAAATCGCAGTGCAGGAAACACAGTTAGCTAATCTGGTGCATGAAAAATCTAGAGTTGAATCACTTATTAAAGCAGATGCAGCAACTACAAAGCAATTAGATGATCTCAATTTTCAAATTGAATCTGTAAAAAAACAAATAGCTGTAACCCAACAACAGATTGCTGTACAGATCAATAATGTACAAACACAAAATAGATCCATATTGAGTGAAACAAATCCTTTACAAAAACAAATTGCGCAATTAAAAGATAAAGAACAAAGGGCACGTATTATTAATCCATTGAATGGAACTGTTCTTACGAAATATGCGATGGAGGGAGAAATTACCAGTGCTGGAAAAGCATTGTATAAAGTGGCAGATGTAAGCTCATTGATTTTGAGAACCTATATCAGTGGTACACAATTGTCTGAAATAAAGCTGGGACAAACAGTAAAAGTTTTTATCGACGAAGGCGAAAAAAAGTATAAAGAGTATCCAGGTACTATCACAATGGTGTCTGATAAAGCAGAGTTTACTCCTAAAACAATTCAAACAAAAGACGAGCGAGCAAATTTGGTATATGCAGTAAAAGTGCTGGTGAAAAATGATGGGTATTT
>JBAXHC010000113.1:0-8428 GCA_037139075.1 Bacteroidota bacterium | reverse complement strand
AATATCATTTTAAAAAAGCACTCTAAAAACTGTAAAGTAAAACACGTACGATACCAACTGTAAAGCTATATCCGTATAAGACCTATTAAAAATGTCACCGCTTCAAGCCTTTTTATTGGAGGTTGTGCTAACCAATAGTTTAAATCATTCATTTTTTCATCCAATGAATTAAGAGGTGCTTTATGTAAAATGGGGTCTATTCTCATATCTTAATTGAAAGCTCCAATTTTCCTCCTAATCCTAATTCTACAATTTTTTGAAGATTAGAAAGTCTTACCTCCTTAATGTCGTTTTCTAATTTAGAAATATAAGATTTTGTTGTGCCCACTTTTACAGCTAATTCTTCTTGCGTTAATCCTGCACCTAACCTTGCTTCTTGAAGCAATGCACCCAATTTGAAATTTTGGTAGCCTGCTTCTAATTTCTCACGCTTTAAAGTTCCCTTAGCCCCATAGTTCTTTTCCTTAAATTGTTCCAAGGTAAAGGTGTTACTTCTCGTTTTCATAATCTTGTTTAATTTTTAACGCCTTTTCAATTTCTTGTTTCGGCGTTTTTTGTGTTTTCTTTTGGAATCCGTTTGTTACTATAATTAGTTTTCCTGCATCAAAAAAACAAAATATTCTAAAAATATCGTTTCCTAATTGAATTCTAATTTCATACAATCCATCTGTACCTTCTAAATGTTTAAGATAATGTTCTGATACACGTTCAATTTCTTCTATTAATGTAAGTGTCCAGATTATTTTATCCTTAACCTTATCTTTTTGTGCAGAGAAAAACACTTGAAAGTATTCTTTGTAAAATACAATTGTCCTTATTTTTTTATTATCTGACACATTGCAAAGATATGAATTTATGTTGCACTAAAGTGAAACATTTAAAATAAAATCCCAGCCAGGTTCCGGGCCAGGTTTTCATCAAAAACGTGTTAAAAAAGGTGAAATATGAGAAATATAAATCTATTTCAATCTTGTATCCTATTGATTATCAATAAAAGAAAAGGTATGTAATACCACTAGGAACCCTCATAATCAGGGGGTCCCAGGATCATGCCCTGGTGGGCCCACTTGGAAATCAACCACTTATGATTCGTTTCATAGGTGGTTTTTTCTTTTCGGCCAAGTTCTGGCCAAGTTTTGTGTTTTTAAAGAGAAAACAGGGGTGAAAGGAGGTGAAGGGATGGAAAAGCAATAATAATATTTTGTACGGAAATTATCCGTACATTTGTAAAAATAATCGCAATGAGTAATTCAGCAACATTAACACAAACAAGGTTTGACGTGAGATTGCCAAGAGAACAAAAGGAAGTTATTGAATTAGCCGCTACACTTAGTGGTTTTAAATCAAAATCTGAATTCATAGTTCATACCTTATTTAAAGAAGCAACTTCGATAGTTGTAAAGCATACTCAAATTATAGCTTCTGAAAAAGATCAAAAACTATTTTTTGATGCTATCATCAACCCTCCTAAGCCTAATAAAAATTTGCTAAAGGCTGCAAAGAATTATAACAAATTAGTTGCCAATAAATGAGTTATATAACAACACTGTTATCAACAAAACATAGTAAAGAAAATTTTACTTGCGGCAAAGACATGTTAGATAACTACCTTCATATGCAAGCCAAGCAAGATGTGAAGCGAAAATTAACTGCTTGTTTTATTCTTTCAGATGATGATGTAACAGTGAAAGGCTACTATACTTTATCTAATACATCAGTGAATAGAGATTTTCTTCCTGAAAGTATTATAAAAAAACTACCTCCTTCCTATAAGTTATTACCTGCAACCTTATTAGGTCGTTTAGCTGTTGATATTAATTATAAAGGACAAGGTGTTGGGACAAATTTATTAATGGATGCTTTAAAAAGAAGTTACCTAAATTCATTACAAATTGCATCAATGGCAGTAATTGTTGACCCACTTGATAAAGAAGCAATAGCATTTTACAACCATTTTGGTTTTATTGAACTACCAGATAGCGGTAAAATGTTTTTACCTATGTCTCAATTAGAACAAATTTTTATTAGTTAAAACTGTTGTATCAAATTATAATATTCAACACTCTTCTTAATAAGTGTTCTAAAAAACCTTGCGCTTTCCAGCCGTTCCACTACTTATTGTTCTTGCTTTAAAATTTCAGAAAAATCACTTCGAAGATTTTCCATGTCTAGGGTGGAAAATCCATGCACATTAATCCCCTCTCTCCAGTATACCATGACCTAGTATCTCCAAATTTCAAAGACCCATTTTCGCCATGTCCAAATGATCCCCAAGAAGTATTCAAATTCAAATAGTTGCGCAATCTTACAGTTACTAAACTGTAATTTTTAAATGAGGGATTAAGCATTAATGCAATAGGTTTAATATGTCCGTGGATTTACCACCCTATCAAAGGTTTGATTAAATAGTTATCTACATTAAGACAAATTGAAATACGACAATTACCGTTCCAGTATATTGGGGGGTTGGTACAGTATTGAACACAATTCTTATTCTGAATTAAGGGTGATCTTATTATTTTATCCCAGTACTTTAATAATAATTATATAATACAAATTTTTAACTGAAGATTTAACTAGCCTGTAGATTTACTTATATTTTAATTCAATTTATTTAGGGGCATGCATCATTTAAAATCAATATTAACGGTTCTAATTGTTTTCTCACTTTCATTTTCACCAGCCACTCTTTGTGCTCAAGACCTTTATACTTTTGACTATCAGTTAGCATTGCCGGGTGATGGTTCAAGTGATTTTTTATCGATTGATACTATTAACCAAAATTTATATGTAACACATGCCAATGCTGTGCACGTAATTAACTTAGCCAATAAAAAACTTATTCATACCATTAATAAATTGAAGGGTGTTCGAGGGGTTGTTGTGGTGAACGGAGTAAATAAGGGTTTCATAACTGATGGTAAAGAAAATGCTGTGGTAGTCATTGATCTTTTGAATTTTGAAAAATTAGCTACCATCCCGTTACAGGGAAAAAAACCAAGTGCCATCATTTTTGATGGGTTTTCCAAAAAGGTTTTTGCATTTTGTACAGATAGCCATTCGGTTAGTGTGATAGATGTTGATTTATTGCAAGAAATAACCAGCATCCATTTACCTGGCGAACCTGAATTTGTAGTGGCTGATGGTAAAGGCTTATTATTTATTAATCTTGAAGATAAAAATAGTATAGCAGTTTTAAATACCACCAATTTAGAAGTCGCAAATACCTTTCCAATACCGCCATGTAAAGGACCATTTGCTCTTTCTATGGATATCGCAAATAATAGACTATTCTGCGGGTGCAGGGAAAACAAGGGGTTAAGCATCATCAACACAGAAAACAAACAGGTAATTACAACATTGCCCATTGGCAAAAGTGTAGGTACCGTGCTATATGATTCGGCTCAGAAGATATTAATTGCAGCTAATGCAGAAGGTAACTCACAAATATTTCAACAATTTGCTGCCGATCAGTTTAAACTGGTTCAAACCTTACCAACTTCTGAAAAAGCCAAAACTTTTGCATTGGACCCTCGTAATAAAAATTTATACTTCAGTGCCTCCCAATACAAAAACAACAGTATAGTGCCTAATAGTTTTGCTATTTATGTGTACAAAAAAACAATGTATGTCAAGAATTATTTACCGTAGTATTTTTTTATTGATGGTAGTTTTATTTACTGCCTGTTCAAAATCGTCTGACCAAAATATCACTATTTCAAGCAAAGAATATAGTGCGGGTGTGTTCATACAAAATGGAGATACCTTGAACACTAAAAATGGTTCAAATGGCCGCTCCATTAAGGGCACACTCAAGGCGGGACAGACCTATTTTATATCAACTGATTTTGCTGATGCAACCATTAATAGCGGGGATACATTGGTTATTCAAAGTGGTGTTCAAGTATTAATTATAGGACAAACATCGGGTACCGCCAAAATGGGTACTCAAAATCATGCACCTGCACTGGTGGTGAATGGTACTTTTCTTTGTTTAGGAACGAAGACAAATCCTAATTTATTTACGATTGCTTATCCCTCACTTAAATCCAATCAATCTTTAGATCCACAAGATCCCAATACCGATCCTGCATTTGCAGGTTATTGGGGTGGCATTCAAGGAGGTGCAGGATCAGGAGATGTCATCATAAAATGGACTCGATTAGAATACTTAGGAGGGCTTGGGGCAACGAATGATCCATTACGTGCGGGCAAGCCACTTTACGGCGTATTTATGAGAAATCCAGCTGCCAACTTGGTGTTAGAGGATAATTGGTTTTATGGCTCCAATAATGATATGGTAAGACCAGCTGGTTGTAAGTTTGAAATATTACGCAATACTTTTGAAAAAGTAGGTCTTACAGCTGGTGAATGTATCAATGTGAAAAGCGGTAGTGTGGGAGATATAGCGTATAATCTTGCCATAGGAGGAACAGGTAATGCATTTAAAACTGCTAATGCTGGCGGACTATCGCCTCAAAGCAATATGAATACCTATAATAATACTGTTGTAAGTGGTGGTTTTAGACAGGCAAAAGCCGGTGAGGGTGGATCAATTCATTTTGAGAATGCCGGAAGAGGTTTAGCCTACAATAATTTATTGGTTAATTGTGCCTTTGGATTAAGTGTGCTGGGTGGTGGTGGTGCCACTCCTTTGGCTGATACAGCTAATATTAAATATGGCTATACTTATAATTATGGAGATAATGTAACCATCACACAACAATTCTTGCCTGCTGGTTTTATTACAGCTATTAAAACAGGAGATACCAATGCCGGTAATGCTACTATACCGGGTGCCAATAATCCCTTATTTGTAAAATACCCTCTGCCATTAGCGAGTAATACAAATTTTAGCAACCTCAACTTTGCAGGGAATTATAATTTTCGATTGCAATCTAATTCGCCAGCGATCGGTAAGGCTTTTACCGGCTTTTCTGCCTATGGCGTAGTAAAAATAGATCCGGTATTTGGTGTAACCGAAATAACCCCACCTGGTAAGGATTTTGGGGCATTTCAATTAGATGGAACGGGCAATCAACACTAATGGATTAATTAACCATGGCAATACAATGGGGTATTTGATGATGGTATATCGTAAATTTTTTCGGTTGTTTTTTTTGGTCATCATTTTCAATATCGCTCTTGTTCAGGGCGAGGTATACGCAAGCGGGTCTATCAGGGGGCGTATTATTGATCAACAAACCAAACAAGGCATTGCAGGAGCTGCAGTGATGGTACCGGGGCAAAACAGGTCTGCCATCAGTGATTTTAATGGAAATTTTATGCTGCAGCAGCTTTTGCCGGGCAGTACCAGATTGGTGATTAGCAGCATTGGTTATAAACCGGATACCTTGAATTTAGTGGTAACGAATGATGAGCCTATTACGATAACCATTGCATTGGTAGCATTGGCAGATAGTTTGCACAGTGTAACCATCTACAGTAATTATTTAACAGATGGATCTGAAAAGAAAGTATTGCAATTGCAAAAAGCCTCCCTTTCTATTGTAGATCTGGTATCTGAGGAAGCGATTGAACGTTCGAGCGACTTAACAATTGCAGATGTTACTCGCCGCGTAAATGGGCTGTCTACTACTGCAGAACATGCTGGAGAACCTGTGCGAACGATCATCAGGGGGATTGATCCCAAATATAATTATACCCTTGTCAATGGTTTTAAAATTCCCAGTCCTGCTGATAAACTGCGTTATATACCGCTTTCATTTTTCCCCGCAGACATGGTACAAAGGGTAGAAGTGTATAAAAATCTAACTCCAGATATGGAAGGTGATGCTATTGGAGGTGTCGTAAATTTGGTATTGCGCAATGCGCCGGAAAAACCCATTTTGAAAGCAAATCTTCAAACTGGCGGGAATGATTATTACTTTGATCATTTATTCCAAACTTTCGATTGGCGGGCGGTACAAAAAGCATCACCCTACGAAACCTATGGTCCAAATTACGCCGCAAAGGGGAGTGATTTTACCAAAAGCAATCTATCATTTATGGAGAAATCACCTGGTGTGGATGTTACAGGCAATCTGATATGGGGTAAAAGGTTTTTAAAGAAAAAATTGGGAATATTAATGGCAACTGATTATCAGAGACTGACAACAGGTAGCAGTAATTTTTTTATTGCACAAAATAACGAACCACAAATAAATAACGCACCTGGGTTGACCAATTTTTATCTGAACCGTTTTTCTTCCACTACCATCAGACAGAGCATTCATGCAATGTTGGATTATACCATTTCGCCCTATAATACCTTGTCTATTTACCAATTTTATACCTACGAAAGGGATATAGATACCAGAAACAGAACCGATAGCAGCCTAACCCAGGGGCGAAGCATACCAGGTACTGGCGTTATTAAAATATCTAACCGGTCTAGGCTACACCTGCAAACCTTATATAGTGCTGGTTTAAATTGGCATGCAACCTTATCTTCAAAATTAACTATCAATCTGCCGGCCGTTTATTCCATAGCAACTGGATTATATCCGGACTGGGCAGATTTGTCTGCCAGAACAAGCCGCATAGAAAATCCCAATGGGCAAATAATACAGGCACCATTATTACTAGAACCCTTAACTCGTATTTGGCTGAGAAACAGGGAGCGGGATTTTAGTGTAAGTCCGCATATAGATTATACAACCAAGTTTGAAAAGAAGGAACTAGGTATTTCTTTGGGTGGGTTATTTCGCAATAAGCTTCGCAATAATTTTTATAATGCTTACTTATTTCAGCCAGCTATTATCACTAATCAGGGGCAGCCATTTTCGGATATCTATTCTGCCGTTTGGACTAATAATAATTCAGCCCAGAATCCCTTGGGTGATGTAGCAAATCCCAACAGTTATACAGCTCATGAAAATATAGCAGCAGCTTATATTTCCATTACAATGAAAACCAAAAAAACAGAGATAGTTGGGGGCCTTCGTTATGAGCAAACCAGTCAAAGATTTGAATCCTCTGTGAACTCAAGCATTACTTATGGAAAAGAAGGATCCATCAGCTACCATGATTTTCTTCCCTCTATCCAATTGAAGCATCAGCTATCTACAAACAGTTCTGTGAAGGCTTCCTGGTATAAAAGTATTTCCAGGCCTGCCTTGTATGACGTAACATTCTATTCCATCGCGTATGAAGATTATACAGAGGCCGGTAATCCTTTTTTAAAAAGAGCCATGTCCCAAAATTTAGATTTACGATATGAGTTATATTCCCATGGAATGGATCAGTTTCTTATAGGCGCTTTTTATAAGCAGATACAAAATCCCTATGAAAAGGCGCTATTAAATACAGGTGATCAACTATATCCATTACCACAACAAGGGCTTAATTATACGCCTGCCAATGTGTTAACCTCTCAGGTACGTAATGCCGGAACAGCCAACATGTATGGTTTTGAATTTTCTTGGACCAAATATTTTGGTAAAATTGGTTTGCAGGGGAGTTATACTTATACTTATTCCAGTATTGAACAGGTAGCCAAATTTAAAAAACGTGAAAATCCTGACAATATCACCAGTAATATTATTACGATAACAAGGAATGAAATAAGGCCGTTACAGGGTCAGTCGCCCCATCTAGCCAACCTCGGTATGATCTATAAAGACCCTCGTTTGGGGGTTACTGCTAGGGTTTCCACTATTTATACGGGAAGGCGAATTTACTCTTCATCGGGCTGGTATGGGTTGGATTATTGGCAAAGAGGGTATTGGTTGATGGATGCTTATTTGGATAAAAATTTTGGAAAGCAATTTAAAATTTTCATAAAAGCCAGTAACGTATTAAATGCTGCAACAGTAGTAGATCTTTTAAAAATGAATCCTGCTTTTGCATCTTCCTTTATTCCTTCACAAGAAAGTGGCAGCCAAATAACTATTATGCGTCAACAAAGTGGTAGAAATTATTTTCTAGGGATGCAATGGGTATTCTAAATTTTTAATCAAAAAAACTATTGCCAGAAATTTAATTGTGGGTGAATTTCTGTTTACGTGTGTATCAATCAACCTTAATGTATCTCTGTTGTGATTTGTTTAGGGCTCGGACCTTTATAACATACTCCAACATTTTGCAATATCATTGACTGATTTTAAGAAAGAGCCTTATCGGCTTTGGGTTTATGCTGTTAAAAGCATAGGCCCTTTTTCTTTAGGGTAGGTTCCGGTCCAGATTTTCATCAAAATAGTTTAATTGAGGTGTATCTGGAAAATCCATGCACATTAATCCCCTCTCTCCAGTATACCATGACCTAGTATCTCCAAATTTCAAAGACCCATTTTCGCCATGTCCAAATGATCCCCAAGAAGTATTCAAATTCAAATAGTTGCGCAATCTTACAGTTACTAAACTGTAATTTTTAAATGAGGGATTAAGCATTAATGCAATAGGGAGTACTAAGTCCGCGGATTTTTCA
>JBAXHC010000112.1:0-8439 GCA_037139075.1 Bacteroidota bacterium | reverse complement strand
GTAAACCAAAACTCAATAATAGAAAGCTTACAAAAAAAATTCCCTTGATTGCTTTTCTCATAAATAAAATTTACACTTTTATTAAAAGCTTACAAAATTTACTGATACCCATAAACAAAGCTACTATTATACTGACTTTACGAAACCTAAGTATACTTAACTTACTAAGGCTGCCTCTTATGGGCAGCCTTAGTAAGTTAGTTTTTTTAATAATTATTAGTACCCAGGATTTTGGGTTAAATTAATATTTGCATCTCTAGCTGGTTGAGGGATTGGCATTAATTCAGATTTTCCAGTAGTAAACCCAGTTGCATATCTTGAAAGAGCTGTTGTATTGATAGCTGCAGAAAACCATACAACTTTTGCTGTTCCAGTTGGCGTAGCAGTTGGCGCTGTTTTGTAAAATGAGTTTACCCATAAACCACCCGTAAGAGTGTTGTCGTCTGAAGTAGCTGTTGTTTTATAAAACATAGCAATTGGCAATGTATTATAAGGCGCTGTTAGGGTTGACATTGCTAATAGGGTTGCTTTTGTTGCATTGATTTTAGTTGCTAGTAAGTTCCATCTAAGAAGGTCGAATTTACGAACCCCTTCTCCACCTAATTCCAATGAACGTTCTTTAGTAATGGCATCAAAAAAACTTGCTTTGGTTTGTCCTGATGGCAAATCAACAGTTGCATCAGCAACTGATAATGATTTTCCGTAGCCTCTTCTTCTAATTAAATTAATGGCATTGTATGCACTAGCTGTTGGGCCATTTAATTCATTTTCAGCTTCTGCATACATTAATAGCACATCTGCATAACGAAGTATTTGCCATTTCAATCCAAAATACTGAATTGCGTTTGTTGGAGCAATAACAGGATTAGTAATCCAATCTCTTCTATATTTTCCATCACAAATTGCAGTAATTGCTTGACCAACTTTAGTTATTCCATCTGCTGCAACATTGTATACCGCACAAGTTACATCTCTTCGTAAATCAGTAGAATCAAAGAGAT
The DNA here is from genome assembly GCA_037139075.1 of Bacteroidota bacterium. Classification (GTDB taxonomy): domain Bacteria; phylum Bacteroidota; class Bacteroidia; order Chitinophagales; family Chitinophagaceae; genus Sediminibacterium. Next base: position 7,438 of record JBAXHC010000112.1, on the reverse strand, counting down.
AGAAATAGTTTGGCAAAACATTGATGCTTTTATTTCCTAGCGCATTTACTGAAGGTCCATTGTAATATCCTAACTTATTGTCTTCTGCACCAACTCCACCTATTCCACTTGCTTGGAACATCAATTCACCTTGTGGATCTGCAACGGCATGTGCATTTACTTGATCTTTCCAAAGAGATCTGAAACTAGGATTTAGGGAATGTTGATTGGAATTAATAATATCATTACACTCGTCTTTTGCAATTTGATAGTAAGTTAAATAATCTGCTGTTCTTTTAATATTTCCATCTGCACGTAAAGAATACCCACCTCTAAAAAGCGCAATTCTTGCACGCAATCCTTTAACGGTACCTTTTGTAATTCTTTCGTCAATTTGGTCGCCCATTGCAGCCAAATCATTTTTCCATGGAACAAGGTCTGCTGCTAATTTTAAATCTGCAAGTAAATGATTATAGATTGTATCTCTATCAGTTCTTACTGGGAATGGATCTGATGAAGCTAAAGAAGAAGCAGGTGCAAAATGTGCTGGCAAATCGCCCCAATTTACAATTGCTTCAAAATAAAACTGTGCACGTAAAGTAAGTGCTTCACCATACATTCTTTGTAATTGTTTTTTTTGTTGGTCGCTACCATTTGTATACATACTCATTTTAGGAATATTTGCAATACAAATATTAGCAAATTCAATACCCGTAAACAATTGATTAAAAGGATTGGTTAATTGTGCGTTACCTGGTGTAGCAGCATAACGTCCAATATCTCTTCTGTCATTATCAGCAGCTCCTGTTGGTCCTTGCATTTCATCATTATCTACAGTGTAATACAAACTCAGTCTAATACCGAAACCAGCATCTCCAACAAGTCTACTGTATACTCCTGCAAGTGCTTTATAAGTACTAGGAACATCATTAAAGACTACCTCTGTACTAACATCCGTAATAGGTTGTTGATCAAGGAATTTCTTACATCCACCCAACAAAAAAATGATACCTATTGCTGTTAAGATTGTTAGTTTATAAAATGGCTTTGTGTACATATCGAATATTTTTTTTATAATAAATTAGAAACTAGCATTTACACCAAAAATGAAACTGCGACTTTTTGGATACGCTGAATAATCCAACCCAGGAGTTAAAGGGCTATTTCTCACACTAACTTCAGGATCATATCCTGTATAGCTTGTGAAAACGGCCAAATTATTTGCAGTAAAGTAAAAACGTAATTTACTGATCATTAATTTGGAAATATTTTTCGAAGGAACTGTATATCCAATAGTAATATTATTTACTCTTAAGAAAGACCCGTCTTCAATTGCCCATGAACTAGGATAAAATGCTCCTGAACTTTTAATGGGCTGCCATATTGTAGCATTTGCATTTAATGCTGCTAATTGGTCTGGGGCAATACCAACCACTTGGTTAGTTGAATTGATCCACTGAGCTGTTTGACCAGTTGCTGTTACAACTTTCCAACGATTCGCCATAATGTCTAACAAGTTTGAGTTGCCTGTGTAACCATTTGTAAATTCCACTTTATTGGCATTATAAATATCATTGCCATAAGAGAAATTCAAAAACACACTCATGTCGAAATTTTTATATGAAAATTGTTGATTCAATCCACCAGTAAACTTAGGTGTTGGATTTCCAATTACTTGTCTGTCTTTATCCATATCAATCACTCCATCACCATTGAGGTCTTTGAATTTTACTGAACCTGGTTGAACAGTTCCAATAATTCCAGCATTACTTACAACTCCTGCTTTTAATGTATAAACTGAAGTTGCAGCATTGTAATCAAAATCAGAAACTTTATAGAAACCATCATTTACTAACCCCCACATCGCTCCAACAGGATCACCAATTCTAACAATATAATCTGTAGGTTGTCCTGAAACACCCCAACTTGCAGCAGGATAAAATAGTTGCTGATTTAGCCCTAATGCTTCTACTTTGTTTTTATTAAATGACATATTGAAATTAGCTGTCCAATTGAAATCTTTTTTTCTAACTACGGTTGCATTTAATTGAATCTCTACTCCTTTATTGGAAGTTTTGCCTATGTTTTGCAATTGTGTTGCATAGCCATATGTAGATGCAATTGGCACATTCAATAATAAGTTTTTCGCATTATTATTATATAGATCAATACTTAAACTAATTCTATCATGAAACAAACTAATGTCCATACCATAATTTTTACTCTCATTAGATTCCCATTGTAATACCTCATTTACAAGACCAGAAGAATAATATGCAGTAATTGGCTGGTTGTTTATTCCATAGTAGTAAGCCCCATCATTTTTAAATGTCGTAAGAAACAAATAGTCATTGATTCTATTGTTTCCTACAGAACCTATGCCAGCTCTAAATTTAAGGTCAGTAATAAAATTTACATCCTTTAAGAATTTTTCATTTTTCACTCTCCATGCTACAGATCCAGAAGGAAAATATCCCCATTGTTTTCCAGGAGCGAATTTTGAAGCACCATCTGCACGCGCATTTACAGACACATAATATTTATTCATGTAGTCATAATTAATACGGCTGAAAAAAGACAGATTGGTATATCTTGTTTTTCCAAATTTTGGATACCCCGTGAATGAAGTGCCCAAGCCGAAATTTTCAAAAGCCGAATTAGGACTAGTGAATGTTGGATATCCCTTTAGTAGTTGGGTATGTGATTCTGTTTTAAGATCGTAAGTTTCTTCTCCCACTAAAAAATCAAAATCATGTTTGCCTTTAAATTTATTTACAGAATATGTAAAAACATTTGAATTTGTGATAGTTCCTCTTCCAACAGTATCAAGCTGTGCAATAGGTTTTCTTGAACCTTGTATAACTGAATAAGGCGTGATAGAATCACTAAATTGGCGATCTATTAAATTATTATAATCATAGCCAAATGTAGATTTGAAACTTAGATTTTTTATAATATTATAAGAAATACTAGCAGTGACATTATAAATATCTGTTGATTTTTTTCTATACTCGGCATTTGCAAGTAAAATAGGATTAATCAAATTCAAACCATTACCAACGTTAGGATCAGCAAGCGGATCGGCATCTTCTAGTGTTTGATTACCTACAAGAAATGGCTTGTATTTTACAGCATTTCGAAGTCTGCTATAAGAAGACCCTTGATCTGAAGAAACACCTGAACCATATACATCACTATGCGTATAACGAGTAGATAATGATAGTTTAAGGTTATTAGTTATTCTATAATCTCCTTTTAAATTTAATAAATGTCTTTTATAATCTGAATTTAAAAGGATTGCTTTATCGTCATTATAGGTATACCCGAAATTGTAGGTGATTTTATTATTTCCTCCCATGGCAGATAAACTATGTGTTTGGGTAATACCAGTTCGTCCAGCAACTTCATCTTGCCAATTAACAGGCAACACATTTTTATAATTAGATAAAGTATCCCAAGTAGTTCCAAAATTTTTTGTAAATGTGGCGCTATCTGTACTACTACCTCGAGACCTTTCGGATTGATATACTACATAATCATAAGGAGATAATACACCTAGTTTTTTTGCCAAATTCTTAATCCCTACAAAACCATTATAATTTAACAATAATTTACCCGACTTACCACTTTTAGTTGTAATAACAATAACACCATTTGCACCACGTGCTCCATAAATAGCAGTTGCTGATGCATCTTTTAGCACATCAATACTTTGAATGTTTTGAGGAGACAATGCTGCTAATCCATTTTCAACTTGAACCCCATCAACAATATATAATGGAGAATTATCCCCCGTAATAGACATACCCCCACGGATTCTTACACGTACATCGGCATCAGGAGAACCTTCTGCAGTTGTTGCTGTAACGCCCGCAAGTCTTCCATTTAATGCTTCTGCAGCTGAATTTACAGGGATATCCTTTAAATCCTTTGCACTAACACTAGATACTGAAGCCAATAAATTTTTTCGTTTGATTGTTTGATAACCAATCACCACTACTTCATCTACTTCCTTGCTTTCTGCAACCAAGCTTATATTTATTTCAGTTTTATTGTTAACAGCCGCTTGAATTGAAGCATAACCAACAAAAGAAAACACGAGGGTTGCATTACTAGGTACATTGATGGTGTATTTACCATTTCTATCGGAAGTAGTAACTTTTCCACCACCTTTTAAACTGATATTGGCTCCTTCAATAGGCTGATTACCCACACTAGTAACCTTTCCAGAAACTGATATTAAAGCATTCTGTGCCAATATAGGTTGAACGAAAAAAAGGCCAAATAGTATAGCAATCGATACAATAAACTTAGGCATCAATTGCCGTGGCTTTGAATTGATTGTAGACAAGTATAAATTTTTAAATTGAACAAGGGTAAGCTTTAAATAGCTTCTGATACCCAACAAGAGATAGCACACGATCATGGCAAGCATTTTAGTAAATAAAATCGTTTAAGAATTGCAAAAAAAATCAATTCTTCACTATAAAGACAACCAAAATGCAAAAATTGATCATATATCTACGCAATCGTTCCCGGTGAAGATGTTAAATCTATTATTATACCCATAATTTGCTTCTATTGGGTTTGGATCATTGGGTTCAACCATTTTTCAACTGAAATAACTAATTTTCTGCATTAAGAAAAACCACTTTTATTTCAGTGCCCATTTTAGGTGCAGAGCTGATATGCATGGTTCCATTAAACAAAGAAGCACGCGTTTGAATGTTTAACAAACCCACCCCATTTGAAGTAGTAGTTGTATCAAACCCATTACCATCATCGGCAATAATCAAGATTAAATTATTTTCTTCGTGGTATAGTTGAATGAGGATATTCTTAGCATTTGCATGTTTAAAAATATTATTAAACTGCTCTTGTACAATGCGATATATAGCCAATTTAAACGCATCTGAAATAGCGTATTCCCTAAAATTCTCTAGATCTTTTTTTATTTCAAAAAGTCTTGATTTTTTGGCAATAGTAATAATATGATCTAGTGCTTCACTTAAAGACAATTCATTTAAGGATGGTGGCAATAATGAATGTGAGAGTTTTCGAATTTCTTGAATTGCTCCTGTTAATAGTTTATCTATATCTAAAAACAATTCTGAATTGCTTTTGGTTTCAATCTTTAAAAGACCCAAGTACATTAAAGATCCTGCTAGAATTTGGTTTACATTATCGTGTAATTCAAGCCCTAATTCTTGGCGTTCATTTTCTTGTGCAGAAATAACGGCTTGTGTTATTTCCATATTCTTTTTAGTCTTTTCTTCTTCTAATCTTTTTTCAAGTTTAATCTTTTCAGTTACATCTGTACCAATTGCTAATATTGCTTCTTGACCATTGTAGTTAATTTTATGCAAAGCCATATCTAAAAAAAGGATCTCATTAGCTTGGGTGTAATGACGAATAATTCCTTTTTCTATATTTGAATTTCCTGTTATTAATTTACTAGTAAGAGAATTGATATTTTGCGATTCACTTTCTTTTGAAATTTGATGGAGATTCATTTGCAAAAACTGCTCTCTCGAATAATTCAAAAGTGTACAGGCGGTTTCATTAACATCAATTACTTGTAAATCAGATGGATTTAAAATAAAAATAGAATCGGGATTATTATCAAAGAGATAACGATACTTTTTTTCATTATCTCGCAAGTTTTTTGAAATATTATTCCTTTCAATACTATAGGTAATACTCTTTTGTAATACAAATGCATTTACCTCGTCTTTGATTAAATAATCCTGCACTCCAAGTTTTAAACTATCTATTGCAATTTGTCTATCACTCAAACCTGTTAAAACAATAACGGGTGCTCCATTTGAAAGTTTAATTACATGTTCAATAGAAGCCTTTCCTGTACTATCTGGAAGGGATAGATCTAATAAAATAATATCAAACTTATTATTCAAAAGGCTAATATTAGCCTCCTCTAATAATGTATTATGTGTAATTAACAAATCAGAAAAATTAATTTCTAAATACTCTTGTACTAGAAAAAAGTCTCCTTCATTATCTTCTACAACTAATATATTCATTGCTATTATTTTTAAAATCCAGATGGATTATTTTGTTTCTAAAATAAAATCTTAGTTAAAAAATGTCGTTAAAAAAGGCAACTCTTTCAAACTATTTGCCGTATTATACGAAAGTGGTTTATTCTCAAATCCAATAATAATAGGATCTTGAGCCGCTCTTTCTTTATCTTTTGGATTCACCGTTGATGATAAAATTAAAATTTTCGTACAAGGAAATATCCCCGCATATTTTTGCTTATACATTTCTAAAAACTCCCAACCATCCATTACCGGCATATTTAAATCAAGTAATATTAAATCAGGTTTTTTAAGATTATTTTCTGTGTTGTTTAATGTGAAATTTTCTAAATATTCAATTGCCAAATGCCCATTATAAACAACATCCACTGAATTGCAAAATTGTGTGTTTTTCATAACCATTTTATTCAACATTTGCGTTATTGAATCGTCTTCTATCATTAATATTTTAGAAATCATATTTGATGATTCTTGAACGTAATTGAAAAAGTAGTTCCTTTATCAACCTCACTATCTACTGTAATTTTACCGCCTAAAGCAGTTACTTGTGATTGTATTAAATACAAGCCAATCCCTTTGCTATCAGGTCTTTCGTGGAAACGCTGGTATAGTCCAAAAATCCTATCCTTTACATTTTTCATATTCATCCCTAAACCATTATCTGTAAACTCTAGTATGGTATCATCACCCAGCTTGTGTGATGTGATACTTATTTGAAGTTTTCTATCTGGAGATGCAAACTTGATAGAATTAGTAAATAGATTAATTAAAATGCTTTCTAAATAACTAGGATCAAATACAATTGAAGGTGCAGCCGAAAAATCAGTTGAAATGCTAATTGATTCTGTATTTAATAGCTCTCTTAAATTATGAATATTCTTTTCAACTGTTTCTTGAAAAGAAATTTTATGCAATGCTAAATATTTGTTTTCTCTAATAACCAATACGTTTATTAAATCATTCAAGGTGTCATTCAATTGAAATGATGCAGTTTTAAATGCATCAACCAACGCTTTGGTTTTAAGGTCTGAAATTTTATCTGACTCCAAAAGGTCTACAATTGAAAGTAAATTAGTAACAGGGGCTCTCAAATTATGAGAAGTGATATAGCCAAATTGTTTTAAATCGGCATTTGTTTGCAACAACTCCTCAATCAATATATTTCGTTCTTCTTCTTCTGTTTTTCTTTTTGTTATATCACGGTAATTCAACACTACCGCCCTCACTGCTGGATCTTCTAATAAGTTATAAAAAGTAGATTCCAACCACCTATAGCCAGCATTGGGAATCTTGTACTTAAATTCTAAAAGTTTTATTTTTCCTGGTTTTTTAATCACTTCCGAAAAAGTACTAATAACAGCAGTTCTATGGTCTGGATGCAAAAATTCTACTCTAAAAAA
>JBAXHC010000111.1:0-8624 GCA_037139075.1 Bacteroidota bacterium | reverse complement strand
TATAGCTACCATTCACCAGATACTTATGTAGATACCAATATAAAAGGCACTTTAAATATTGTACAAGCTGCAAAAGAATTAGGTGTTCGCAAAGTAGTGCAAACATCAACAAGCGAAGTATACGGTACCGCAAGATTTGTTCCTATCACTGAAGAACATCCTTTACAAGGTCAATCACCGTACTCTGCCAGTAAAATTGGAGCCGACCAAATTGCTTTATCTTTTTACACTTCTTTCAATACCCCAGTAGCAGTTCTAAGACCTTTTAATACTTATGGACCCCGCCAATCTGCGAGGGCAGTAATACCTACCATCATTTCACAAATCGCATCAGGAAAAGAAATGATTAAACTTGGGGCTCTTACGCCAACACGTGACTTCTCATTTGTAGAAGACACTGCTAATGGATTTATTAAAGCAATGGAATGCGATGCCCTTAATGGAACTGTAACTAATCTGGGAAGCGGCTTTGAAATATCCGTATTGCATACCGCTGAATTAATTGCCGAACTGATGGGAAAGAAAATAGTTTTTGAATTAGACAGTGATCGTTTAAGACCCGAAAAAAGTGAAGTGGAACGACTATTTGCCAGCTATGATAAAGCAAAAAGATTAATGAACTGGGAACCTGTTTACGGTGGCCTGGAAGGATTTAAAAAAGGGTTACAAAAAACAATTGATTGGTTTACTATCCCAGAAAATCTTGCTCGCTATAAAATTGATACATATAATATTTAGGCTTTATGAATAAACATGCAGTGATATTGGCTGGAGGAAAAGGAAGCAGGCTTCGTCCTTACACGGTTGTTTTGCCTAAGCCCCTTATGCCCATAGGTGAATATCCTATTTTAGAAGTGATCATCCGACAATTAGTAAAGCAGGACTTTACACATATTACATTGGCAGTAAATCATCAGGCAGAACTAATTGCCGCTTTTTTTGGAGATGGCAGCAAGTGGGGAATTTCCATCAATTATTCTCTGGAAGACCAGCCATTGGGCACCATGGGACCACTTAAATTAATCAAAGATCTTCCCGAAAATTTCCTGGTGATGAATGGTGACATACTAACTGATTTAGTATATAAAGACTTTTTTGATACGCATGTCAAAAACGAGTCACTGTTTAGTATTTCATCTCACTTAAGAGAGGAAATGATCGACTATGGTGTTTTACAAACCAAGAATAATCTGTTAACCGGTTTTAAAGAAAAACCAAGAAACAGTTATGAAGTGAGTATGGGAATATATATGCTGAATAAAAAAGTGTTAGAATATATTCCAGAAAATATTGCATTTGGGTTTGACCAATTAATGCTTTCTCTTTTGGAAAAACAGAAAAATGTTTTTGTAAATACTTATACAGGTTTATGGCTAGATATAGGTAGGCCAGATGATTATATAGAAGCAATTGAATGTTTTGATCAGTTGAAAGATAAAATTCTCTATGTCTAAAATTCTTGTTACAGGTGCAAATGGTTTTGTCGGGAGCTTTCTTTGTAAAGCACTTAAAGAGCTGCAGCATGAAGTGTTTGAACTCACAAGTAGTGATGGTGACATTATTGACCCTATGACATGGGAAAATATTCCTGCGGCTGAGGTTGTGATACATTTGGCAGCAAAAACATTTGTACCAGCTAGTTGGAAAAACCCCGAATTGTTTCTTCAAACAAATACTTTAGGAACTGTTTTAGCTTTGGAGTATTGTAGAAAGCATGGAGCAAGAATGGTTTTCATAAGTTCCTATTTATATGGAAACCCAGCAAGTCTTCCAATTAATGAACTTGCCCCTATTTCCATTCCTAATCCCTATGCATTATCAAAAAAAGCTGCTGAAGATTACTGTAGGTTTTATGCAGAGTCTTTTAAAGTAAATATGGTCATTATTCGCCCATTTAATTTATATGGATTCGGTCAGTCAAACAATTTTTTAATTCCAGAAATTATTCTTCAGGTATTAAATAGCAATGAAGTACATATAAAAGATTTAGAGCCAAAGCGCGACTACATATATATTACTGATTTCATTGAAGCAATCATTAAATGCATTGATGCACACAGATTTGAAATTTATAATATAGGTTCAGGAATCAGCTATTCAGTGGGAGAAATCATACAAATGATTCAGGATATCTGTGGTACAAATCTCCCTGTGATCAGTAGCGTAGAAAAAAGGCCTGCAGAAATCATGGATACGATTGCCGATATTTCCAAAGCAAAAGAATTATTGAATTGGATTCCTAAAACCAGTATGCATGAAGGACTTTCTTATATAGTTCAGCAATTCCGCCAATCTTTATAAGGCTGAAAATGATCTGCATTTGCTGATTAGCAAATATGTTTTAGCTTTACAAATAACCGATTAATGTTCATGCAGTTATCTGAACCAAGAAAAACGATTGCCATAGTAATACCAGTCTGCAATGAACGGGGTAATCTTCCCTTATTAATGGAAGAGATAAAATCTGTTTTTAGTGAATTGCCTTATGACTATTCTTTCATTTTTGTAGAAGATAGTAGTTCCGATGGCACTTTAGAATACATTAAAGACTGCGCTGAAAAATCTAGCAACATTTTCTATGTAGCACTCACAAAAAGCTTTGGACACCAAAATGCTTTAAAGGCTGGATTAGACAGATCAACTGCAGACGCAACTATCATGATGGATGGCGATTTACAACATCCACCAGCTTTAATTCCAAGTTTGATCAAAGAATGGGAAAATGGAAATGATATTGTTTACACCATTCGAAACGATCACAAAGAAATCAGCAAGATGAAAAAACTGACTTCGAATCTATTTTACGAAGTCATAAATAACCTTTCAGAAATAGAGCTGGAACCAGGTACTGCCGATTTTAGGCTCATGAGTAAAAGAGTAGTTACTATATTTTCTTCTTTTACTGAAGCTGATATCTTTATGCGCGGCATGATTAAATGGATGGGGTTTCAGCAAATCGGCATAGAATACACTGCAGCCAATAGAGGTTCAGGAATAAGCAAATATACAGTGAAGAAAATGCTTCGCTTAGCATTGCAGGGCATTACTTCTTTTAGTACTAAACCCCTATATATAGCTGCTTACCTGGGATTATTCTTTTCCTTGTTCTCTCTTTTTTATATTCCCTATATCGTAATAAGTTTACTGCGTGGAAATGTGATATCTGGTTGGGCTTCCATGATTGCTACTATTGCATTTTTTGGCGGACTTCAATTAATGATCCTAGGTATCATTGGTATTTATCTCGGAAAACTTTTCATGCAAAGTAAACAACGCCCTCACTATATAGTTAAAGAATCGAACCTACTATGACACCGCAAGTACTGATAAGTTTTGACGTGGAAGAATTTGATATGCCACTCGACTATCAAAATAATATATCTATAGAAGAACAATTAAAATTAGGGAAAGATGGATTAGACGCAGTAATGCCTTTAATTGAAAAGCATGCTATTCCTACCACACTATTTACAACTGCAAACTTTGCAAATCATTTCCCAGAAAGCATTCGTGAATATGCAGCAAATCACGAAATAGCATCTCATACATTTTATCATTCGCATTTTAATAACGAACACTTACTGGAATCAAAACTAGTATTGGAAAAAATAAGCGGACAAACTATAACTGGTCTTCGTATGCCGCGGATGCGTTCGGTTGATATGACTGAAGTAGTGAAAGCCGGTTACAAATATGACTCTTCCATCAACCCTACCTGGATACCTGGAAAATATAATAATCTGCATATTTCAAGAACCATTTATATGGATCAGGGAATACAAAGAATTCCCGCATCCGTTTCTCCACATCTTCGAATTCCTTTATTCTGGTTGAGTTTTAAAAATTTTCCATACCATTTTTTTAAGCAACTTGTGATCCAAACATTAGAAAAGGATGGATACGTTTGCCTATACTTTCATCCCTGGGAATTTATCGATATCAATCATTTAGGCCTTCCAGCATTCACAAGAAAATTATGTGGACAACCGCTTTTAAATAGACTCGATCAATTAATTCTGGATTTAAAATCAAAAGGCTACGACTTTTCTACCATGAAAGATTTTCTATCAAAACAATAGTTTATGAAAAATAATAAAGCACTCTTTATTTGGATTGCAGGAATTTTATCAATCATTCCATTATTTTATTTAGCATCTATTTATCCAGGTTTGCCTAACATCGTTCCAACACATTTTGATATAGATGGAAGACCAAATGATTATAGCGAAAAATCTACTTTAGTTTTTCTAACAATCATGTTTAGCGTTTTATCATTTGGAGTTTTCTTACTGATTACTAACCTTCCGAAAATTGATCCCAAAAAAACAGCAGGCCAATCACCAGAATTATTTCAAAAAATGGGTCTCACCATCTCAGTTTTGTTTTGCTTTATCAACTTTGCCATTACATACGCCGCTAAAAATAAGGGAGAAAATATTACTTGGATTATCTTTCCTGCCTTAGGTATATTTTTTGCATTGCTTGGAAAATATATGCGAGAAATTAAACCGAATTATTTTGCAGGTTTCAGAACTCCATGGGCTTTAGAAAATGATGATAATTGGAGAGAAACGCATCTATTAGCAGGCAGTATGTGGATTGCAGGTGGCATAGCCATTACTATTTTTACAATTGTTTTGCCAACAGAATATAGATTCATTGCATTCATGAGTATTATGGGCATTATTACAATTATTCCATTCGTATTTTCATATCTCTTTTTTAAAAAAAATCAACAAAAATAAAGTCATGTATAAGCTAACTCTAATTTTTGTTGGTCTCCTTTTTCTTTCCAACATTCAAGCACAAGAAATTACAGGCACTTGGATGGGTATCCTAACTGCGGGTACTGTTAAACTTCGCATTGTAATTCATGTAAATAAAAACGATAAAGGATATACTTCTTTATTCGATAGTCCAGATCAAAAAGCATTTGGATTAATGGTAAACAAAACAGCATTAATAAAAGATAGTTTGCTTTGCGAAATCCAACTCATTAAAGGTGGATATAGGGCTAGTTGGGATGGTAAGGATGTGCTGACCGGCATATTTCAACAAGGTCCTGGATCGTTCCCTTTGGATATGAAAAGACTGAAGGAAGATGAAATACCTAAACAAGAAGTAAAAATTCGTCCTCAAACTCCTAAAGAACCATTTGGATATATAGCAGAAGAAGTTGAATATGAAAATGCTGACAAGAGCATTCATTATGGTGCCACACTAACTAAACCAAAAGATCAAAATAGTTTTCCTACTGTAATAATAATCTCGGGGAGTGGTACTCAAGATAGGGATGGTAGTATGTTTGGACACAAAACCTATGCGGTCTTAGCCGACCTACTGACTAAGCAAGGTATTGCTGTATTAAGAGTTGATGATCGCGGAGCAGGGAAAAGTAATTTGGGTAATGGAGATCCTACAAAACTAACGTCGAAAGATTTTGCTATTGATGTAAACAACAGTATTAATTATTTATTGAGCAGAACAGATATCGATAAAAATAAAATTGGGTTGTTGGGACATAGTGAGGGGGGAATGATTGCACCCATGGTAGCCGTAAATAATAAAACGGTTGCATTTTTAGTATTACTTGCCGGACCTGGCATCTCTGGTCAGGAAATATGGAATTTTCAAATGGGCAGAAATTTGATTAAACCCAATCTATCAGAAACTGATAAGGCAATAGCTGTTGATGTAGTTAATAAATTGAATGAACCGTTTGCTAAATCAAATGACATTAAATCCGTTATGGATCAAATGAGAACAAACTATGCGGCATGGAAAAAAAATGTGAGTGATGATAAAGAGAAGGATTTATTATATGCAAATCCAGAAGAAAGTTTTTTAAAAGTGGCTAAGCAATTTCAAAACGGATTATACTGGCTAAACTATTTTCTAAATTATCAACCAGCAGAAAATTTTCAAAAAATTAAGATCCCTGTTCTTGCACTCAATGGTTCATACGATATCCAAATTACAAGTAAAGAAAACTTGGCGGGAATAAAAGATGCTTTAAAAAAAGGAGGCAACAAACATTTCCAAGTGAAAGAAATGCCTGGCTTAAATCATTTATTTCAAACAGCAAAAAGTAAAGATCAATCCTATGAAGCGATTGATGAAACATTCTCCCCTGAAGCAGCTTCATTTACTGCAAATTGGATTTTTAATGAGGCAGTAAAAAAATAATTTACTTTTTATAATAACGCTATTCAATGAATTTACTTGCCCACGCTTATCTTTCTTTTGAACAACCCGAGATCTTAGTGGGCAATATGATCAGTGATTACGTGAAGGGTAAAAAACAATATGATTACCCTATTGGCATTTACCACGGTATAAAGCTTCATCGTGCCATCGATCATTTTACAGATTATCATCCAGCAACTTATTTAGGTAAGCAATTTTTTAAACATGAAGTTGGTCTATATGCAGGTGCTTTTATGGATGTTGTTTATGATCATTTCCTAGCCCTCGACGCAAAGGAATTAAGCGAAAATGAGTGGAAACCCTTCACAGAAAATGTGTATCAGCAATTAAAAGAAAATGAATTGTTCTTACCCGATAAATTTGCCATGCAACTTCCACATATGAGTTTGCATAATTGGCTCTTTCATTACAGGTTCCCCGAGGCTATCGAAAAGAGCTTTGGTGGACTGGTAAGAAGAACTAAATACCTATCAGACCATAAAGTTCCTTTCGAAATTTTTGAAAAGAATTATGACGCCTTAAAAGAACAATACGAAGCATTTTTCCCGGATGTTAAAAAATTTGCAGAATTCGAGTTAGCCCGATTGCAAAACAAATAGGCGCTTATCTTTGTCACATATACTAATCAAACCCGATTCTAACGATGAAGCAATTAATAACTACACTCAGCTTTTTTTTAGTTATTGCAGGTTCGGCACAACAAAAGCCTACAGAACTGGATAAGTCACCCATGGATATGAGCTATTGGCCAGCAAATTATCCTATTTTAAAAATGAGTGGCAAGGCCAAAGATCAACCAATAGCAAGAATCATCTATGGCAGACCTTTGAAAAATGGAAGGATCATATTTGGTGGCATCATTAAATACAATGAAATGTGGCGCCTTGGTGCAAATGAAGCAACTGAAATAGAAACATTTCGAACCTTAAAAATTGCAGGCAAAATTTTACCAAAAGGGCGTTACACGGTTTATTGTTTACCCACAGAAAATAATTGGACAGTTATTATAAATAAAGACAATTTCTGTTGGGGAAATTTCACATACGATACAAAAAAAGACATCATTAGAACAGATATTGTTCTTGAGAAAAATACAGAAACTGTTGAGGCATTTACAATATATTTTGACGATACAAAAAATGGGGCAAACCTGATTTTCCTATGGGATGATATTAAAACCAGCCTTCCAATAACATTGGTTGAAGAAACAAATTCTAAAAAGAAATAATTATGAGCAATCAAAAAAATAATTTAAGACTGGGCACAACATATATTCATGCTGGAGCAGAACCAGATCCATCTACAGGTGCGATCATGACTCCCATTTATCAGACCTCCACGTATGTACAGGAAGCTCCAGGTGTTAATAAGGGCTTTGAATACGCAAGGAGCCAGAACCCAACACGAAAGGCACTGGAAGAAGCTTATGCTCAGATCGAGCAAGCTAAGTATGGTCTGGCATTCAGCAGCGGGGTTGCCGCAACCGATGCGGTAATAAAACTATTAGAACCAGGCGATGAAGTAATTGCTGCAAATGATATGTATGGCGGTACTTATCGCTTATTCACAAAAATATTTGCCAAGTTTGGAATAAAATTTATTTATGTTGATACTACTGATGTAACTAATATCAGCAATGCCATTACAGCAAAAACAAAACTGATTTGGATTGAAACTCCAACCAATCCTCTGATGAATATTACCGACATTTCAGCAGTTGCTGTAATTTCAAAAAATGCAAAAGCAATTCTTTGCGTCGACAATACTTTTGCCTCCCCTTATTTACAAAACCCTTTAACATTGGGTGCAGATATAGTAATGCATTCAGCTACAAAATATCTGGGTGGGCATAGCGATTTAATTCAGGGTTGTTTAATGTTGAACGATGCTGATTTACGCGAGCAATTATATTTTATCCAAAAATCATGCGGGGCAGTTCCGGGACCTATGGATTGTTTCCTTGTATTACGAGGCATTAAGACCTTGCATGTTCGTATGCAAAGACATTGCGAGAATGGCGAAAAGATTGCACATTTTTTACGCAACCATCCGAAAGTACTTAAGGTTTACTGGTGTGGATTTGAAGACCATCACAACTATGCCATTGCTCAAAAACAAATGCGTGGATTTGGTGGTATGATGAGCTTTACTTTAAAAGACGATAGCATTGAAAATGCGCTTCGTGTGTTAAGCAGTACCAAAGTTTTCTCATTGGCAGAAAGTTTAGGTGGCGTTGAATCATTAATTAACCATCCGGCATCGATGACACATGCATCCATACCCAGAGAAGAAAGAATCAAAAACGGACTAACCGACTCTTTAATCAGACTTAGTGTTGGTATTGAAGACGTAGAAGATCTTATTGAAGATTTGAATCAGGCAATAGGATAAAGAGAAGAGTGAAGAGTGAAGAGTGA
>JBAXHC010000110.1:0-8637 GCA_037139075.1 Bacteroidota bacterium | reverse complement strand
TTGCTATATCGATATCCCAACTGGTTTTACACCTAATGGGGATGGATTAAATGATTATCTATACCCTTTAAATGCATTTAAAGCTCAAAACCTGAGTTTTAAAGTATTTAATCGATATGGTCAAGTGATATACGAAACAAGTGATTGGCATCAAAAATGGGATGGCAGATTGAAGGGAGAATTACAGCCCAGTGGCACGTATATCTGGACATTAGACTACACACACAAAGATACAGGACAGACCTTTCATCTAAAAGGCACCACGGTTTTAATTAGATAAAGAACGGCTGCTAAAATTAAAAGACTCATCGCTTTTAGCATTTGAATGCTGCTTTTTTACAACTGCAGAAAAATCAATTTTAGAGGGATAGTATTTAACAAAAAATGTATTTAGCCAAAATGCTTTTTGAAATAAATATGCAGGTTTTTGAAACAAAAAATCTGGTAAAATATGATACCATCTGTGCCCTTTTTCTATAAAATAATTTGCGCATTCTTTTTTCATTCCCAATTCTTCAGCAGCTGCAATTACGGCATCACGTTGACAACGGGAATTAGAAAAAGGTTTGATTATTCTAGGTTGAAACCCATACATAAATAAATGATCTTTTACCTGCTTATAATTCTGGTATCTTGACCTGGCATCGCATTGAGGAAAAATAGGTGCTGTGATAAGTATAAAAACAAATAAAGATTTTAAAACAATAAAATCATCCTGCATCCAATTGAACACGTCAAAATTTTTAAACCAACTAATGATTAAAAATATTTCAGCAATCGTCATGATATGCAATAGATATCCTAGTCTAATGTATGTCAGAAAAAAGCTACGTTTTTGAACATGAATAACCATGGATTAAAAATAATAGATAAATACAATATCAATCTACTGTTTCTATAAATAATTTATTTGTTCCATTTATTTCATATCTGTACTTGAAAATGCAAGTGGTAATAGATCAGTTGCTTTTCCAATGATGAATACGTTCCCTTGTAAGCCACTAAGAATTAATCGAATACTATGGTTAACTCTATTTTCATATTCACACAAACTTTGCCTACAAACACCACAAGGACTAATGGGTTTATTGCTCAGGCCTAATTGGTTGTTATAACTAATTGCCATATCAACAATTGGTATCCCAGGGTAAAGAGATGAACAGATGGATAAAAGAACTCTTTCAGCGCATATTCCTGCAGGAAAACTTGCATTTTCTTGATTGCTTCCTTTTAATATAACACCATTATTAAGCCTGGCTGCAGCTCCAACCTGAAATCTAGAATATGGGGCATAAGATAGATCAATAGCTTCTCTTGCGGCTAACAGTAAAGCAGCATCTTGCTCATTTAAAGTAGTAATATCCACATACTCATCGAAAGACACTTGAATAGAATGTTGTTGCATACAATATATTTAAGACAAAAAATCCCCATAGTAAACACTATGAGGACCCCTTCGGTTATTAAAGTTAAGTTATTTGATAGAATTGAACAAACGACCCCAACGAGGCCCTTTATCGTAACTAAACCAGATCATAGATGCTTTGCCTACCACATGCGTTTCAGGTACAAAACCCCAGAAACGACTATCCTGACTGCGATGTCTATTATCTCCCATCATCCAGTAATAATTATAAATAGGTGTAAATGTGTTTGTTTCCTTTCCATTGATAAAGAACTTACCATTTTGTTCTTCGAATTTATTATGCTCATAATCTGCAATAAGCCTTTTATAGAGTGCAATATTCTGAGGTGTAAGATTGATTATTTCACCTTTTTTAGGAATTTTAATTGGGCCGAAATTATCTAAGCTATATGGAAAATTGGATTCATCAAAAGGGAAATAACCACCCACATAATTATCAACAAAAAGAGTTGCAGATTTTACATTAGGCTGCCTTTTAATCAATTCTAATTCCTCTGGAGTCATATTGATTTTAAAAAGATTCGGCTTGTTTTCAATGGTTTGAATTTGTCCATCTGTATCCTGTACATTGATACCAAGGGCAGACATTAAGAAGTCTTCTGTGAAATTAGTACCATTTGTTTCTACAAGATATTCAGTTTGTGAATTTTTGGGTAAGTATGCTTTTTCTCCATTAATAAATACTTCAGCATTTTTTATTTGTATTAGATCGCCACCTTCTGCAACGCAACGTTTAATATAATTATCTGTTTTATCCATCGGGTGCACAATGATAGGAAACTGATTTGCCAAAGCTTCTCTATCTCCTTTGAATTGTGTTCTCAGTACATCATAATAAGGCATTTTACTTCCATATTCAGGAAGATTTATGATGGTATCACCAGCAGGAAAATTAAATACCACCACATCATTTCTTTTTACAGGAGTAAATGCTGGCAATCTTTTATAGGAAATTTGAATCCATTTTAAATAAGAAGGTGTGGTAACTGAACCCGGCATTGTATTATGAACAAAAGGAAATGATAATGGAGTTTGGGGAATTCTTGCTCCGTAACTCATTTTATTTACAAAAAGGAAATCGTTCACCAACAAAGTCTTTTCCATACTTCCTGATGGAATCACATAGGCTTCAAAAACAAATGTTCGTATGATGGTAGCTGCCACTATTGCAAAAACACCCGCATCAATCCATTCCCTAGAGGCTGGTTTATGGTATAATTTCATGACTGAAGGGCCATAAAATTTTTCATTCTTTGAAAAACCCAAATAAGGAAAATAAATAAAAGGCAAAAAAACAGTGGCTGTATGATGAATCATATTCACTTTTTTGAATTGCATCACAAATATGATAGTAATCCAAATTGTAATGAATTGACCAGCAACAGGTATTAACTGCAACCAAAACCAATACTTTTTTAATTCTGTTTTTTCAACAATCAACCAGGTATTATAAAAAGGGACTAATGCCTTCCATGGGGATATTCCAGCTTTCTGAAACATTCCATACATTCCAACATGCCAACCTATTAAACCAACAAAAAACAAGATTAAACCCATAATAATCATTTATAAGTGACAAAAATATCCTTTTCAATCACACATTACCTATTCTAAATGAAAAGTTTTCCTAAATTAGCTGCTGTTTAACAGATTGGCCCCCCTTTGATTAAATGTTAAACAGCATACTTTTTTTCTATTATGGATTATTTCAGCATTAAAGATATAGAGAATCTAACTGGCATCAAGGCCCATACTCTTCGTGTATGGGAGAAACGATACAAACTTATTGTTTCGAAAAGAAGAGATAGCAATCACAGATACTTTGACAATGAGGATTTAAAAACTATTCTTCGTATAACTTATTTATATGTTACTGATTTTAAAATCTCACAAATTGCAAAATTGAGTGGAGACGCCATTACCACATTTGCAAATATTGATCATGCCAATTCAAAAAGCACAGAAGCTTATATTTTACAACTTATTAATACAATAATTGAGTATGATACCAAAAGTTTCAATACGATCTTAGACACAGCCATTAAACAGTTCGGAATTGAGAAAGCCATTTCTGAAATCGCCTATGGTTTTTTAAGAAGAATTGGGCTCCTCTGGTTAACTAACCATATGATGCCAGCTCAGGAACATTTTGCCACAAATTTAATTAAATCTAGATTGATAAGGGCAATCGAAGAATTACCCAACAAATCTGTAAACTCAAATCAAACTACGGTTTTATTCGCCCCTATTGGCGAATACCATGAAATTCCGTTAATCTTCATCCATTATTTACTAAAGAAAAATAAAAGAAAGGTTTGTTATCTGGGTACGAATACTTCAATTGCGGATCTTGCTTTTTGTATTGAAAAACGACACATTACCCATTTATACTTTCATAGTATCATTAATCTTACAGGAAAAACAATCAATGAGCTTATTGAGGAATTACTAAATAATTTTCCTTTTGTAACTCTTATTGTATCAGGTCCTGTTTCAAAAAAGATCAGCATATCCTCTCCGAATTTAATATGCTTATCATCAATTGAACAGATGATTCAATTTCCAATTCATTTTACGAACCAGGAATTACAAAACTAGATACATCAGCTGATGTGATGGTTTTACCGGAAAGTATGATTAGTCGCTCTACCACATTTCTTAGTTCTCGAATATTTCCAGTCCAATTATGCAATTGCAAGGCCTCCATTGCTTTTTTGTCTATTAATTTTGGTGCTTGCCCATAATCTTGAGCAATATCGATCAGGAATTTTTCTACTAATAATGGAATATCTTCCAACCGTTGATTCAGAGAGGGTACATTTATTAAAATAACGCCAAGCCGATGATATAGATCCAACCTGAAATTTTTTAACTCCACTTCTTTTAAAAGGTCTTTATTTGTTGCTGCAATTACTCTTACATCAACAGAAATTTCTTTATCTCCCCCTACTCTTGTAATTTTTGATTCCTGCAAAGCCCTTAGCACTTTTGCCTGTGCAGACAAACTCATATCACCAATTTCATCAAGAAACAAAGTACCACCACTTGCTTGTTCAAACTTACCAATCCGCTGTTTAATAGCTGAAGTAAACGAACCCTTTTCATGACCAAATAATTCACTTTCGATTAATTCAGAAGGGATAGCAGCACAATTGACTTCTATAATTGGCGATGTAGATCTATTACTTTTTTCATGCAACCATCTTGCCACTAGTTCTTTTCCTGTTCCATTTTCGCCAGTCACTAATACCCTTGCATCAGTAGTAGCTACTTTTTCAATTGTGTCTTTAATTTTTCTTATAGCATCACTATTTCCAATAATCTCCTGCACTTTTGAAACCTTTCTTTTAAGTACTTTGGTTTCTTTTACAAGGTTATTTTTATCTAATGCATTTCTAATTGTAATCAATAATCGATTCAAATCTGGAGGCTTTGAAATATAGTCGTATGCCCCTTTTTTTACTGCATCCACTGCCGTTTCAATATTACCATGCCCACTAATCATAATTACAGGCACTTCTGAATTTGCTTGAATGATCGAATCTAAAAATTCAAGACCATCTACTTTGGGCATTTTAATATCGCATAATACCAAATCAAAAGAATTGGAATTAAACTTTTTAAGTCCTTCTTCACCATCAGCTGCTTCCTCTACTTTAAAACCTTCATTGGTTAAAATATCTTTCAGTACATTCCTAATAGAACGTTCATCATCAATTATAAGAATTTGCGCCATAGATTTTATTTAATTCGGTTTTGCTAAGATAATCATTGCCCTATTTATCCAACGTAAAATGAATTCCTGCAAAAAAGTTTCTTTGACCTGCAGGATTATAATATCTTTTCCCAGCTGCATTGATATCGTTACCCAAACTATAGTTTTGATTTAAAGCATTATCGATACCAGCAAAAAGCTTTGTTTGTATTCTTTTAAATTTAATGGGGTAGTCAATTTTTATTTGAAGCAATTGATAAGCGTTTGCAAAGGCGTCATTTGCATCGGTTAAAGGTATACTTGAAACGCAATTTAAAGAAGAATACCATTGAAGCTTTTTCAATATCAGAAAATCAATTCCGGCAACAAATATATTTCTCGGTACCCCCGTAATCATATTTCCCGAATAACTAGTATTTCCTTGTTGATAATTAATAAAATGATAGGGCTGAAAACTTTGAGATCCCCAAACTTGCAAGCTATTAAGAAATCCTGGATGGTATTTAACAACAGTGGCCTTAACCATCAGTTCAATGCCCTGCTGTAAACTAGAACCTGCATTAATAAAATATTCAGCTCCAGCAGCATTGTTCCTTCTTACGATTGCATCCTTTAATTGAAAATGGTAATAAGCCAAATCAAATTGGATTAATTGATGAAAAAGAAAGCCCTTGAGTCCTACTTCTACATTCCATCCCTTTTCAGGAGCTAACTCTCCATAATAATTTCCATCTGAAGGTCGCAGTTCAGCTAATGAAGCCGGAGAAAATCCATAGGCCAATAATCCATAGGCTGCAATAGTTTGGTTTATATCATAAAGAATCGAAATGCGGGGGGCTGGAACCAGTTGAGTAGATTTGTATAGTACATTCGACAAAGGGTCAGAAACACGCTGGTATCGATATAATTGTTGATTCATACTTAACCCAGCACTCATGTGTAACTTTTTCCAGAATATTTTTTGTACTTGTGTATAAATGCTCCATTGATTGGCATATACTTGATCATTGAATTGCAAGGTATCTGATGTTCCTTTTTTGTTCCCAAAATCTGTAATGACGGAATGATTATACAGCCATTCAAATCCGCTAATCCACTGGAAAGAATTACTCGAATGCAAGATTAATTTAGTGCCTAAGCCTACATTTGTTTCATTACGGAATTCATAATTTGTAATAAAAGGGTTTTCAAATTGAGTATTATTAATGGTTATAAAAGACTGAGAAATAATATTATCAGTTATTTTCCATTGGTCTTTTAACCCTGCAAAAACTGTTTTATTATAGATGGCGGTCTTTTGTTGTATAGCACCAGGTAAAGTTGGGGTTGGTTGCCTTGCTTGTTTTGGATTGACCTGCATTTGAGCCAAAGTAATTCCACCTGGAGTTTGGTAATATAGATCTGTAATCCATCCTAAAAAGTCAATCTGGTGTTTTGAAAAATTTAAAGATGCTTGATAAAGTAGATTAAATCTTCGCATTGCAGATTGGTCACGATAGCCATCAGAATACATATAAGAGTGATTTAATTCACTAGTAAAATGCTTCGTATGATTTTTCCAGGATATTTGTTCTTTTTTCAAACCAAAAGATCCCAATTCTAATCCAACCTGAAGTGTATGAGATAATGAGTCTGTAAAAGGAAGTAAAGATTTTAGTAACACAACACCTCCTGTACCTGCACCATAAATACTACCAGCAGGTCCTTTAATAATTTCTGCAGCATCAATCTGGCTTAGATCCAGTAAATTCAGATACGTATTACCTGTTGCATCCGACAATGGAAAATCGTTCCAATATATTTTGGTATTTCGAACACCAAAGGGCGATCTTAATAAACTCCCTCTAATTGATAATCGATAGCTGCCGGGAGATCTTTCTTCCATTCTAACCCCACTTATTTTATTAAATGCAGGAACCAAAGAGGTTGGCGCATAGGAATTAAGATCCGAAAAATTAATGACTGCCACTGAAGCAGCTGCCTCTTTCCATTTAGTAGATTGAGTGAATGCCTGAACTAATACTGGGGGTAAACTATCTTGTTCCTTAGTTTTATTTGAGATAGTTTGAGCATTAGCCTCAATTGATAGCAATAAAAAGAAAATAAAATAGTACTTCACTTTATAAAAATAAGAATCCCGAAACTTCTAAAAGAAGATGTTTCGGGATTCATTGAAATATCGAGTTAGAAATGATAATTATTTTTTCTGAGTAACCACTTCTTTAACTAGTCTAACGGTTCTTTCAATATCTGGTATTGCCAGTGCCGCTAAATTAGGTGCATAGTGCATGGGAGCGTCTGCACTGGTGATTCTACGAATAGGAGCATCTAAATAATCAAATGCTTCTTTTTGTATCCGATAGGTAATTTCAGAAGATATGGAAGCAAATGGCCATTGCTCTTCTACAATTACAAGGCGATTTGTTTTCTTCACACTTTCTACGATGGTTTCCCAATCAAGCGGGCGAATAGTTCTTAGATCAATTACTTCTGCACTGATACCTTCTTTTTCAAGTTCGGCAGCTGCACCTAAAGCAACTTTCATCATTTTATTATAAGAAACAATTGTTACATCTCTTCCTTGTCTTTTTACATCTGCTTTTCCTAATGGAATATAATACTCTTCTTCTGGCACTTCACATTTATCGCCATACATCACTTCGCTTTCCATAAACATAACAGGATCTTCTTCATAACGAATAGCTTGTTTCATTAGTCCCTTTGCGTCATAACCATTCGAAGGTGAAACAACTTTCAAACCTGGAATATTAGCATAATAGCTTTCAAATGCAGTACTATGTTGGGCTCCTAATTGACCCGCACTACCACCAGGACCTCTGAATACGATTGGACAACCTATTTGGCCTCCACTCATCGCAAGCATTTTTGAAGCAGTATTAAGAATCTGATCCATTGGAAGAACTGCAAAGTTCCAGGTCATAAATTCAACTATTGGTCTCAAACCATTTTGAGCAGCACCAACAGCCACCGCTGCAAATCCTAATTCAGCAATGGGGGTATCAATCACCCTTTTAGCTCCAAATTCAGCTAACATACCCTGACTTACTTTATAAGCGCCATTATATTCGGCAACCTCTTCACCCATTAAAAAGACCCTCTCGTCTCTTCTCATCTCTTCTTGCATGGCTTCTCTTAAAGCCTCTCTAAAAGCAATTGACCGCATAAGTAACTTGAATTAAATGAGGAGCAAAAATATAAGATTATCGCCTATAAAACCAAAAGACTTGGTTCTTTTACAAACAAAAAATCCTCTCCGACTGGTCGGAGAGGATTTTTATAGGTCAAAACATATCCATTAAAATACGTTCCATCCAAAACTAATATAATATAAACCACCAATTTGGGGGTTACCATAACCTGTACGATAGTATCTATTAAAGATATTTGTACCGCCTACTTTTATCATAGACTTGGTTTTAGGGAATTTTAAGCTAACCATTGCATCCAAGGTTTGATAAGAAGGAACTTCGCCAGC
>JBAXHC010000109.1:0-8637 GCA_037139075.1 Bacteroidota bacterium | reverse complement strand
GGTTTCCCCTCCATCGCATGCGATGGAGGGGATGCCGATTACGCGACCGCGGAATACGGCTGGGGTGGTTGAATCTCTTGACAGCATTTTTCTTTAGAATCATGTATTTTCCCACCCCGTCTGTTCGCTCAGTCGCTCCAGACACCCCTCCCAAGCATGCTTGGGAGGGGAAACCTTTGAACACAATCCTTAAAATATTAATTTTTAATCCTTAAACTTTATCCTTTTTTACCTTTTTCAATCTTAAAAAGGTTTCTTATTTTTAAATATGTCCACAATTCAATTCACCACTACCATCGAAAAATTTGGCTCAATGGGGGAAAAGACCGGGTGGACTTATATTCTTATTCCAGAGAATCTAGCACAGGAGCTATTCCCAAAAAATAAAAAATCATTTCGAGTAAAAGGTAAATTAGACAACTGGGCATTTAAACAATTAGCATTGATCCCAATGGGAGAAGGAGATTTTATCCTGGCCATTAATGCAGGGATAAGAAAACATATTAAAAAGCAAAATGGAGCAAAGCTTTCCGTTCAAATGTCGGTGGATACATCTGAAATTGCTATATCGGCCGACTTATTAGAATGCTTAGAAGATGATGTTGCTGCTAAGGCTTATTTCAACAAAATACCTGGTTCTCATCAGAAATACTATAGCCGATGGATTGAATCTGCTAAAACATTGGAAACCAAGGCTAAACGAATTACTCTAGCCTTAAAGGCTTTAAGCAGACAAATGGACTATGGTTCCATGATACGGGAAGAAAAGGCAGAAAGGGAAAAGTTTAAATAAAATTCATATTCAAAATACTTACTTATTAGTAAGTAACTCTTATTTTTACAAAGTGAGTGCAAGGAATACCGATACCAAGGAAGAAATCCTAAGAATTGGAAAGCAATTTATCCAGTATTATGGATATAATGCTTTTAGTTATGCTGACATAGCGCGTGAGCTGAATATTAAAAATGCCGCTGTTCACTACCACTTTAGAGGAAAAGAAGATTTGTTGATGGCATTGGTTGATAATTATATCGAAAATTATCAAGCGATAGCAAAGCAATTGAAAAATTCTAAAATGGGTGCTATCGGTAAACTCGATAAGTTTATTGAACCCTATACCAACTTATGTGAATCGGATAGCATTTGTATCATCGGCTCTATAGCTTCTGATTATAATACCCTTCCTGAATCGGTAAAAGAAAAGATTACTTACTTAATTGAACTGGTGATGGGAATGGTGGAACAGACATTGTCTGAAGGAAAAAAGAAAGGCGAATTACAGTTCAAAGAATCTGCAAGAACTCAGGCTTTACTAATTATGACAAACCTGGCAGCCGGAGTACAATTAGCAAGAATTTCGGGAAAGAAAGATTATGATTCCATTCGCAAAGCTTTGATAAGACAATTAAAAATGTAATTTTTTTAACCCTATAACTTACTTATTAGTAAGTAAATCAACAAACAACTAAAAATTAAACTATGAAAAAAGCAATCTTCTCTCTTTTGGTTATCCTTGGTTTTACCTTCAACATCGTGTTGGCTCAAGCCCCTGCAGGTTATGAAAATGGAAGTATTCTGTTAGCAAACAATTCAAAATTAGATGGCTTTGTAAAAGAGTCATTGGCTTCTAAAGGAAGCTTAAGTTTTGCATCAGCAACTGGATCAAAAAAAACATATTCAGTCTCTGAATTAAATGGATTTAGTTATAAAGCCGATAACTATATCGTCTATTCAAACGATTTTTATAAAACAATAGCTACAGGTGCTAAGGTTAGTCTTTATCAAAAACAATCTAATAATTCTGGTAAATTATTATATAATGGTTCGGATGCATTTACCGCTACCACAACTGAAGGCAATATTGGCGATTTCTATATCAAACTCAATAATAGCGACGATTTATTATTAGTGAATGGCAAGAACTTTGAAACCGTTATCTCTAAAGAATTTGCTTCATGTAACACAATCATTGCAGATATTAAGTCTAAACAATTGGATTTTGCTCAATTGAGTAAGGTTGTTGAAAAGTTCAATAATTGTAAATAGTCAACATTTTTTATTGCCCCCGAATAGGGGGCTTTTTTATGCCCATTAGCCTCTCCATTCATCCCATTTACCTCTGTAACATTCTATTGTAATGTATATTTATACAAAGTTTGTATTATGAAATCTTTTATAATGTTGGTATTGAATGTGGTTTTGATATCAGCTCAATTGAAGGCACAAACGCTTGGGTCTGTTAATAAAGCATTCGATGAATCATATGATGCTTCAGGCAAGCCCTTTGCTAAAAATCCTAATACTAATGTGGAAGGAATTGAAGTGCTCAATCAAAATTGGGGGATTGGTAATGTTAAGATGACCAGGAATAAATCCTTTGATAATGCTGAGTTGCAATTTAATATTGTAACCCAACAGCTATCTTTTAAGAAAGAAGGCACTGTATTCGCTTTTGGAGATAATGTATTATCCTTTACAATTACGTACGACTTGAATGGGAAATCGCAGTCTGTTTATTTTAAAAATAATTATCCTGCAATTGATAAGCAATCAAATTCAAGTTTCTATCAGGTAATAAATGAAGGAAAAAAAATAGATTTATTGAAATTCCTTTATAAGAAGAAAGAGGAAAGATACCAATACAATCAACCATTCAAATTAGTGTATACTGATGAAGCTGATTGGTATTACTTTAATAAGTTAAACAGCCAGATATCGGTAATTAAAAATACGCTTAAAGACATTCAAAATAAGTTACCAGATAATTGGGATGAACTTACTGTAGGATTCCAGCCAAAAAACAAGAAGCATCTCTCCGAAGAAGAAATGCTTCAATTATTTAAAATGTTAGACAAGTAATTTAGAAATCAGAATACTCGGTTGCATGCGTAAGTATAATATCTGCATGTGAAACAGTATTAAGGTACTTTGGTCTTGTTGAAATATCTTTCCACACAGGATCTGCAGAAAATGATTTCCATTTAGCATCACGCTCTGCAATGTTATTAAAGCTGGTCATGTATACCAGATTAGGCATCTTCGCACCCACTAATACTGAGCCATAAAACAAAGCGTTAAATTGTAGACGTTCAAATAATTGAATTTCCTGACCGGCATTAAACATGTCTACTTTACTTCTATACAATTTTTCTGTTGGTCCTTCGTACGATCTGAATTCATAAATTTTTTCTGCAACAGTTCCAGTTAAATTGGGTACTGCATAGCCTGGCATACCTTCAAATGCTTTAACCAGCATGGTTTCTTTTCTTAGAAATGCAATTTGAGTATAAGGGGTATTCAAATAAGCTGCCCCTTTTATTTCATGTTCTGCATCTTTCCAGATGGCTTCATCTAATTTCTCCACTTGGTCAATTGATTTCATGGGTATTAGCACATAAATACGTTTGTCGGCACTTGTATCATTTGTGATGGGTTTGAAAACACCAATTTTTTCAATTCCATTTTTATGTAGTAAAGGAACATAAGCGTTTTTGAGATACAAATCAGTGGATTGGATTTGTGCATCATCTTTTAAATGATATACGATAATCTGATAATAAATCTGTTTAGGCTTATTATTTGATGCCCATGCAATGGA
The DNA here is from genome assembly GCA_037139075.1 of Bacteroidota bacterium. GTDB lineage: Bacteria > Bacteroidota > Bacteroidia > Chitinophagales > Chitinophagaceae > Sediminibacterium. The sequence continues at coordinate 5,038 of JBAXHC010000109.1, read as the reverse complement.
TGCCAAAAAGATAAACAATAAAATGGGGAGGGACTTTTTCATAAAGGATAATTCGTTGAAATGTTTATTAATTAATGAATTGTTAAATGAAGTTAGTTGAATTTAATTGTGGAAAGTCAGGCTGCGTTATTCCTTTTGCCAGACTCTACTAAATGGATGAAAATGTGATAAAAAACGAAATAAACGCTTTAACAATGCTTTAGTAAACGTTTGGTACAAAGATTGCATCTTAGAAGTATTGACAATTAAAATTAAAATAAATGCCCCACTTATACGCTAAACCAATTATGAACATGAAAACTAGAAACATCCTCTCTTTTGCCGCTATGATGGCATTTGTATTTGCAATTTTTGCTACCTCTTGTAATAGAAGTACATCTGCAGTTCAGCCTGCTGGACAACAACAATTAGCTCTTTATCTTACTGATGGACCAGGGCTTTTCGACAAAGTATTAATAGATATCAAATCTATTAAAGTATTAGTCGATACTTCAGCAGATACCCGTCGCCATGACAGTTGTGATTGGGACAGAAGAGGTTCTGATGATCACAGAAGTGATTCCAATTTTGTATGGCACGATTTAGGTATCAAGGCAGGAATTTATGATTTATTACAATTACGTAATGGAGCGGATACACTATTAGCAAATGCTAGCATTAGTAAAGGATCTATCCGTTTAATTAAAATTGAAATCGGCACTAACAATTCATTAGTGAAAGACAGTGTTACTTATCCAGTAAGTTTACCTCCAAATGCTCCAAATTATGTTTTAATAAAAACAATGGGTCATGAGTATGAAGAATACCTTCCTGGAAGAAACCGTTTATGGCTTGATTTTGACGTAGCTCGTTCAATTGTTCAGGAAAGAAATGGCCAATTCTTCTTACGCCCAGTTTTCCACTTCTTTACTAAAAGAGCTTCAGCTAGTCTAGTAGGTAAAATCACTCCACAAAAAGATGCGAAGTCAGTACTTACTATTTATAATGCTACGGATACTTCTTATGCATTGCCTACTCCAGAAGGATATTTCGCAGTGCGCGGTTTAAAAGATGGTACTTATAGTGTATTCATTAATGCTACTGCTCCATATTTAGATTCAACAATTCATAATGTAATTATTGCAGCTCCGAAAGAAACTTCAATTGGGGAGATAAAACTTAGAAAATAACAATTCCAATAAGTTCTATAAAGGGGGAAGCCACAAACTTCCCCCTTTTTTTGTGCCCGAACTTTTATATGCGAAGCATTGTTAGTACATTTCAATATGGAAAACAATAAATTCTTACTATACGGGGCCAATGGTTATACTGGAAGGCTCATTGCTGGATTAGCGGCTTCTTACGGTTTAGTGCCAGTTTTAGCTGGCAGAAAGAAAAAACCAATTGAGGCTTTAGCAAAAGAATTAGATCTGGATTATCGCGTCTTTAGTTTAAAGGATACGGTGAACCTTGAAAACGCATTACTGGAAGTGCCGCTTGTTTTGCATGCTGCTGGTCCATTCCAATTTACCTCCCGTTTGATGATTGAGGCCTGCTTAAACACAAATACACATTACCTCGATATTACAGGTGAGATCAGTGTTTTTGAACAGGCAAAAAGGTATGATGAAAAAGCCAAAGCAGCAGGATTGATGATCATGTCAGGCGTTGGATTTGATGTTGTGCCAACAGATTGCATGGCTAAATATCTAAAGGATAAATTACCAGATGCCGATCATTTAAAATTAGCATTTGCATCAATTGGTGGAATGTATTCGCATGGTACTGCGATGACTATGGCCGAGGGATTAGGGGAGGGCGGTGCAGCAAGAATCGATGGCAAAATTACCCGCCAGCCATTAGGGAAAAAAGGGATGTGGCTCGACTTTGGGGTGAAAAAGATGTTTGTGATGACGATTCCTTGGGGCGACGTTTCAACTGCTTATTTTACAACGGGGATTCCCAATATTGAAACCTACACTGCTGCTTCACCCAAAACTTTTAAGTATTTGAAATGGCAAAAATTATACAACTGGATCTTAAGAACATCATTTGCGAAGGACTATGTTAAAAAGAAAATTAAACAGAAGCCTGCTGGCCCCTCTGATGAAATGCGCGAGAAAGCAATGAGCTTGATCTGGGGTGAGGTTAGTAATGCAAAAGGACAAACAGTTGCTGCCAGAATGGTTTGCCCTGAAGGGTATACTTTAACAGCCATCAGTAGTTTATTGATAGTGCAAAAAGTATTAAACAATCAATTTAAGATTGGATATCAAACTCCGGCGGCGGTTTATGGAGCGGATCTTGTAATGGAGTTGCCTAATACCACTAGAGAAGATATTATCGGATAAAACAATTTTCTTTAATCTGAATTTAAGCCTACCTTCTTTTGTATCTATTTAGGATATTCATTTTTTTACTGCAACTTTGACTCTTTACAAAAAATATAAAATAGATACATGGCGCAGAATCGGAAAGCCGCAATAGGTTTTATTTTTGTCACTTTATTAATTGATGTGACAGGATTTGGTGTGATTATTCCTGTAATGCCTAAACTGATTCAACAGTTATTAGGGACTAACGATATAAGTGTTGCTTCAGAATATGGAGGATGGCTCACATTTGCATATGCTTTTATGCAATTTATTTTTGCACCCATTCTAGGCAACTTGAGTGATAAATATGGCCGCAGACCAGTTTTACTTTTCTCATTATTCGGATTTGGTATTGACTATTTATTTCTATCATTTGCGCCCAGTATCTGGTGGCTTTTTGTTGGTAGAATTATTGCAGGAATTACGGGCGCTAGTTTCACTACTGCCTCAGCTTATATTGCGGATATTAGTACACCTGAAAATAGAGCGCAGAATTTTGGAATGATCGGTGCCGCTTTCGGTGTTGGTTTTATTTTAGGGCCCATGATAGGAGGATTACTTGGTGAATATGGTGCAAGAATCCCATTCTTTGTAGCCGCAGGCTTGGCACTAACAAACTGGTTATACGGCTATTTTGTTTTACCAGAATCTTTAGATAAAGAACATAGAAGACCTTTTGAATTAAGAAGAGCCAATCCATTTGGATCATTAGCACAGCTCAAAAAATATCCAGCAGTTAGCGGATTGATTGTGTCTTTAGTATTGGTATACATCGCTGCACATGCGGTACAAAGCAACTGGAGTTTTGCAAATATTGAAAAATTTCATTGGACTCCTAAAATGATTGGAATATCTCTAGGGCTTGTTGGTTTATTGGTTGGGGTAGTTCAAGGTGGATTAATCAGATTTATCAATCCTAAATTGGGAAATGAAAAAAGTGTGTATGTTGGATTGGGGTTATATGCATTAGGATTGTTATTATTTGCATTTGCTACCGAATCCTGGATGATGTTTGTTTTCCTTATTCCATATTGTCTAGGCGGAATAGCTGGTCCTGCATTACAATCTATTATCTCAGGACATGTTCCTCCAAATGAACAGGGCGAATTACAAGGTGCTCTAACAAGTTTAATGAGTGTTACTTCAATTATTGGACCACCATTAATGACAACTTCATTTGCTTATTTTACGGGGCCCAATAAACCATTTTATTTTCCTGGAGTTTCGTTTTTAATTGGGTCTGTATTAATGTTGATCAGTGCGATTCTGGCTTATCGTGCTTTAAAAAGCGAAAAGGAACATGTGATTATTCCAGTAAATGAATAGTTATTGATCTGACACTTCAACAATCATTTCAACTTCTACAGCAATATTCATCGGTAGGGCAATCATGCCCACTGCTGAACGTGCATGTTTACCCTTTTCACCAAATACGGCAACCATAAGATCTGAAAATCCATTAATCACTTTTGGTTGATCATAAAAATTTTCGGCGCAATTCACCATCCCAAATACTTTTACAATTCTCTTTACTTTACTCAAATCACCAATAGCTGATTGAAGCGTGGCTATTAAATTGATCCCAGTTAGTTTTGCGGCCTCAGTACCTTCTTCAATACTTAGGTCTTTTCCAAGTTTGCCAGTAATGAAACTACCATCCGCTTTTTTTGGCCCTTGCCCAGAAAGATAAATCAAATTGCCAGTTCTTGTAAAGCTTACATAACTATATAATGGAGCACTTGGCTTCGGTAAAACGATTCCCAATTGCTGCAAATTTTGCTCTGGTGTTTGTGATTTAAGCAGAGAGAAACTGCAAATGAATGCGATGAAAAGAATGTATTTTTTCATGAGGCACTAGTTTTTTATAAGTTTAATTTGCTTTTTTTTGTAATAACGAATTCTATAATATCCTGCTGCTATAATAAGAAGGATACAGATTTCTGAAAAAAACTTCTCCGCATCAATAAAATCCGTGGGCCTATCTTTTAAAAGGGGATCCATCAATAACCCATGGATTAAAAATAATAAAGCCGTACCATAGGATATAAAGTGAATATTTTTCCAGGTTCTAAAACCTAACTTTTTCTTTATTATTTTTTGAGAACTAATGATTACTACAATTAGTGCAAAAAAAGAAATGACACCCAATAAAACAATGTTTGGTTGCTTGGGGGCAGAAAGAGGGGCAATAATATGCTTCCATTCAAATCCTGATTCTTTATCCATAAATAGAATGAATGGATGTAAGAAAGCAAAGAACAATGCCAAATAGGCTGTCCAATTATGAATCCTTTCAATCGGTAGATTTCTGATTTTTTCTGGCAGCTTTTTCCAATAGGGTTGTGCTTTGAATCCCGTACTTAATAGTATGCCCAATAAAAAATTGAAACACAATAAACCTGTAGCACAAAGGCCAAGGCTCCCGGAAATATCTAAATAACTAAATCCAAACATAGAGGATGAAGATACATCAATCTACATTTTCCCTGAAGACATTTACATGAGATTATTGTTTTAAAGCAGCTGAAAATAAATGTTAAAAATGTCGCTAACCCACTGAATACTAGCATATTTTCGGCTTATATCTATATTTATTAGGAGGGAAGCCATTAAATGGCTACTTTTGCATTTCATTATTTATTTTACAAATTTTACAATGGACACAAAAATTCAAGGAACTGTAA
>JBAXHC010000108.1:0-8976 GCA_037139075.1 Bacteroidota bacterium | reverse complement strand
TGGAACATTATCTGGAGTTAGAGAAAAAGCGATAAGATCAGTAGCAGATAATTTATTGGATATAGGTGCAGTGCTAGGTAGATGGTTTCCTTTTATTGGAGAACACGCTTTAGCAGGTGCAATAGTTTTTTGTTTGTTAGTTGTATTTGCGGCACTTCAAATTATTTATCGGATGATGCAACAACAATTTTACACAAAAAAAGAAACAGTGGTATATGGCTTCTTCTTGGTGTACAGTATTTTTATTGTGGCCATTTCCAGTATTTCTCGATTTGAAGAATTGAGTAGCCGTTTATTATCTCCTATGTATGTTCCCATGATATGGGTAGCAACAAGTTGGGTTCCTGATTATATTCAAAAAAGAACTAAAAATATTCGAATACTAATGTTGATTGGAGCAGTTATCATATTTATAGCTTTTTTTAAAAATCAGTATCATCAAAATGCAGACAACTGGGAAGGGATTGCCTATGCAGGCATACCAGGATATTCAGAAAAGCAATGGAAAGAATCTCCCACTATTAAATATATTAATGCACATAAAGACTCCATGAATGCTGCCATTTATTCGGATGCAAATGATGGCTTATTTTATTTAACAGGCGTAAAATCTTTCCCTCTTCCGCACAAAGAAATTGAAATAGAAAAAAAGAAATTTTTAGATCACCCCACTTTAATTGTTGTTTGGTTTAATGATGGAGTAAACAATGATTTAATTGATCTGGATTTTATCAACAAGCATAAAAACCTTAAAGCCACAAAGAGATTTGAAGATGGTGTTATGTATTTTTATAGCGACTCTCTTACTGTAAAGCAATAATTTCTAACAGATAATTATGACGATAGACCAGATTTTTGAACAGCTCATTAACGGAATTAAACAAACGGGATTCTTGGAATTTGTGGGCGTATTTGCGGGCATTGGGAGTGTTTGGTTTAGCAGAAAGGAAAATATTTTGGTGTACCCTATCGGATTAATTAACACCATCATTTATATCTATATAAGTTTAAAGGGTCATTTATTAGGGGAAGCAAGTGTGAATTTATATTATACTGTAATGAGTTTTTACGGTTGGATTTTGTGGAGTAAAAAAGATCAAATTAAACACGAACTAGTATTACATATAACAAATAGTAATGCCAAAGAATGGTTGATACAATTATTGTTTTTCGCGGCATTTTATTTTGCTATCTTTTTTTCTTTGACCTGGGCTAAACAAGCATTTGCGCCTGAAGCCATTCCTTGGGCGGATGCATTTGCGAGTGCCACAGCATATACAGGAATGTGGCTGATGGCTAGAAAAAAAGTAGAGAGTTGGATCTGGTGGATTGCAACAAATATGGCTTCTATACCGTTGTACTTTGTAAAGGGATATGTTTTTACCAGCGTTCAGTTTGTAGTGCTCTTGATATTAGCTATAGCGGGACTAATCAGCTGGCAGAAAAAAGTACAAAAAGTATGAGTGTAAAGAAAGTAGTTGTAATTGGACCCGAATCAACAGGTAAAAGTAGTTTATGCGCTAAGCTTGCTGAACATTTTGATACGGTATGGTGTCCGGAATATGCTAGAGAATATCTTACAAAAAATGGTAAGGAATATGGGTATGACGATCTTTTAAAAATTGCGAAAGAGCAAATATTATTAGAGGATAGTTATACAAAAAAGCTGGAAGGAAGCAGAGAAAATCCTATTTTATTTGTGGATACAGACATGTATGTAATGAAAGTTTGGTGCGAATATGTGTTTCATCAATGTCATCATTTTATTTTAGAACAGATCTGCGAAAAAAAATATGACCTCTATCTTTTATGTAATGTTGATTTGCCATGGGTACAGGATGAATTAAGAGAATACCCTGAAGATGGTCCGAGGCAAGAGTTGTTTCAAATTTATAAAGACCTATTGATTAATCAGAATGTTCCCTGGGTAACCATTAGCGGAACTTATGAAGAGCGAGAGCTTACGGCTATTACAGCAGTGAATGAATTATTGAATCAATAATTGAATGTCTTCATCATCTTCAATATTGTGCATCTGTTGAAGGATCTGCGGATAACGCCAACTAACCCGGTGACTCATGGGTTTCACTGTAAATTTTTTGGGATTTGGTAAACAGGCAATGATCATGGCCGCTTCAGCTCTGCTGAGTTGCTTAGCGTGTTTGCCGAAGTATTGTTGCGATGCGGCTTCTATTCCAAAGATGCCGGGTCCCATTTCAATGGTGTTCATGTATACTTCCAGAATGCGATGTTTACCCCAAATAAATTCTATCAGCAAAGTGAAATAAGCTTCAGGAATTTTTCGAATGTATTTAGTAATGCCACCACCCTGCCAAAGAAAAACATTTTTAGCTACTTGTTGGGTAATAGTACTTGCGGCTGAGCCTAATGGTAATTTTTGTTTGTGCCCTTTTTTTGGCTTCAGGCTTTTCTCAATGGCGTCCCAATCAAATCCAATATGATCAGGGAAAGCTTGATCTTCACTTGCTATTGCGGCCAATTTTGCGATGGAAGAAATTTCTTTACCACTTACGTAATCTCTTTTTAAACCATATTGAAAACTATTGCTGATTTGTGTAATGGTAATAGGAGGTGTAATCCATTTACAAATGATCACATACAACAATGAAGAAAGAAACATCCACAACATTATTTTCTTTGTCCATTTCCAGATCTTTCTAAACATTGTACTGTTCTTTACATTTGTATGGTTATCATTTTATATTTCTTACCCATTTGCAAATAGGACTTATGTGTATTTTGTAAAATTTTTCCTATCACAAAAAAACCAGCTGCGATTCCCAGTTTTGGAAGATTATCGTTACCAAATACAGGGTCTGAATTAATCAGACTATTCGTAATATTTAATAATATATATGCAGCACTTCCTAATTGAAAGAGGCTGCCATTACTCAATAAATTACTAGACATACCTTTTTTGGGCATGCCATAAATTTCGTTGACATGAAATTTCATGATTCCGAAATGAACAGTATCAATTGTGGGAAGTCCGAATTGATTGCCAACCTGACGAACCTGGATCTGATCAATTGTAACACTATCGTTCTGAATTTTTTTGATAATTCCTTCGATCCATTGTTTACTGCTGAATTGAAAAAGTATATAGGAGCCTGAAGTCCAGGATTGAAGTGTTTGACTATTTTTCTTCAACATCAAAACGTCTTTCTGCGCCATTACATTGAAAGTAAAAAGGAGGCAGATAAGCAGACTTATTAATTTCATGTTTAAATTTCTATTTTAACTTATCGCCAAAACTGAGGATACCCCAACAAAGAGCAATTCCAAATCCTATTAAAATTAAACCAGAAAGACGATTGATAAAATGTAAATTTTTGACCGTCAACTTAGGCCTTAATTTTCCTGCTAAAGAAACTTTTAATAGATCTGTAGCTAAAACAAAAACCAAGCAAGTGCCAAATACAACAGCCCGATATTGAAATGGATCTGCATGACTAACTGAGTCGGCCAATATTGCGGCTGACCATGCAAACCAGAAAATGAAAACACCGGGATTAAGCATATTCATAAAATAGCCAGATAGAAATATGGCTAGCCAATCGCGTTTTCGAAAAACTTTTTCTTTTAAATTATTGTCTTCATCCACCACTACTTTCTTAAAAAAGAAGGTGTATATGCCCACACCAATTAAGAAGAGACTACCCGTTACAGCTATCAATGTTTGATGTTTTAAAGCAGTATCAAAAAGAGAAGTAAAAAAATTACAAATTAATAAGAGTGTAATATCGCTGCTAGAAACACCAGCTACAAAAACATATCCTGCTTTGTGGCCATGATTAATACTCTGTTTGATGATAGCAAATATGACAGGTCCCACAGAAATTGCGAGAAGAAAACCCAACGCTAAACCTTTAAAGAGGGCTGCAACCATTGCTGATAAATAAAACGATAAAAAAATTACTTGCTTAAATGGGTTCCCCCTTAATGAACTTTTGCCAATCGGCTAACATAGCACCTTTCAAAACGCGAGGGAATTTATGTTGCCCTCCAATTTTTCCTTTAGCGGTCATAAAATTCATAAAATCCTGTTCACTCAACACATCCAACATTACTTCTTTCAATGCGGTCTTTCTTTCAACTGCATAGTCGTCGTTGAGTTCACAAAGGTGCTTATCGATTTTTTTTGCCAACTGATCTTTATCGAAAATATCATTACAAGCTACAAACCAGTGATGCGCAAAGAAATTTCCATGAGGCACGCCAGCCACTGTGAATTCTGGGATGCAAATATTCATTTCTTCGCTAGCCAATTGAATAGCTTTATTCATATTATCGACGCTCAAGTGTTCACCAACTAAACTTAAAAAGTGTTTGGTTCTACCTGTGATAATTACTTCACATTTTTCTTTGTCGACAAAACGAACGGTATCACCAATAAGATAACGCCAGGTACCAGCTGTAGTACTAATTAGTAAAGCATAATCTTTTCCTTCGTCAACTTCATGAATCATGAGGGCTTCAGGATTATCGATCATATCGCCATTGGCATCGAAATTATTTTCATCGAAGGGAACGAATTCTAAGAAAATATGTTCGTTGGTAACCAGTTTCATTCCCTGTGCATGCTGTCGATCCTGGTATGCAATAAAACCTTCACTGGCTAAATAGGTTTCAATATAGGTAATAGGTTTGCCCAATAATTTTTCAAAGCCTTTTTTATAAGGTTCAAAACTTACACCACCGTGCACAAAAAATGCAAGGTTGGGCCACATATCATGAATGGTATTTAATTTGTATCGCTCTATCACCATTTCCATGCACATCTGAATCCAGGCAGGAACCCCTACTAGAAAACTGATATCCCATTCGGGTGCTTTATCTACAATTTCTTCAAGCTTTTTGTTCCAGTCTTTTTGTTTGGCAATTTTTTTACCTGGTTTATAGAAAGGTTGAAACCAGAAAGGCGATTTTTTTTGAGTAATACCGCTAAGGTCGCCAGAGTAATAACCCGGACCTTTTTCTAAATCTGTACTTCCTCCCAATGTAAGCCAGCCACGGCCCAAAGCGCCAAATGGTATGTCTTCATAGTTGCGAAGAGTGAGTAATTGTTTGATCATCACCAACTTATTACCTCTCAGTAAGTCGTTTGTAATAGGAATGAATTTACTAGCCGATTCGCTGGTACCACTGCTTAAAGCATAGAATTTAATTTTGCCGGGCCAACAAATATCTGACTTGCCCTCTAAGGTCTTATGCCACCATTCCTGATAGATCTTATTATAATTATAGGTAGGTACCAATTCCTGAAACTTCTTCCCAGGGTGTTTGCTCACTAAAATATCGTCGAAATGATAGGTTTGACCGAATTCAGTAAATCGGGCTTTCCGTAGCATCTTTTTCAAAACCTTTAATTGCTGTCTTCTCGGATTATTCTGAGGCAGGCGTAAGGCTTTGAGAATAGAATTAGGAAGCTTGATATCGAGAATTGCCATCGTGTATTCAACGTTATTGTTTACTAATACGAAGCTAAAGCAAATGCTTTAAAAATCGCTTAAGAAATGATATTAGCGGCAAGTGCCTCACCTTCGGTTTCTTTAGAGTCGCTTCCAACTATGGAATGGCTATTACTAGCTTGAAAGCGAAATTGAGCTCCAGAATGGCTAAGTTCTTCCACCTTTTGTATAATTTGTTTCCAGCTAAATTGTTCAGATTCGCAAAAAACAAGGGTATTGGTTTTGTTCAATTTTGGATGATTTTCGCCAAATTTGGCGAAAATAACCAGTGATTCTGCCCTTTTTTGATTAAAAATGGGCTTTTTAGTCCATTTTTTTAAAGGGTAGATTCCTATTCTATAGAACGCAGAAAACAGTCCTCTAAGTATAATGGCAACTTTAATAAAAAATCCAAAAAAGCCGGCTTTCGATCCCCGATAGTTTTTTTGTACAAACAAAAGCATGGCATTATAAAAGAGTATCACATAATTCATACTTCCTTTTCTAGTGCTCTCCCCCTTGAAATGGATAATGGAAGAACCTGCGAAATAGTAATTGGTAAACCCTGCTTTTTGGATTCGGTAGCTTAGATCAATGTCTTCTCCATACATAAAAAACCGTTCATCGAAACCGCCGGTCAGGTCTAAAACCGCTTTGGGTATCATCATAAATGCACCAGCTAACACGTCAACTTCATGGTTTTCGAATGAACTTAAGTGGCCCAATGAGTAACGATTAAACCTGGCTGATTTGGGAAAAAGGGCTGAAAAGCCCAATAATTTATAGAATGCTCGAATGGGAGAAGGAAAAGCTCTTTTGCTTTCAGGCAGAAAAACACCTGACCCATCTAGCATCCGAATTCCTAGGGCTCCTGCATTGGAATTTGATTTTAAAAACTGTAAACAATTGATTAGACAGTCTTCTGGAAGGAGGGTATCTGGGTTTAGAAAAAGGATATATTTCCCCGAACATCTTTGAAGCGCTTGATTATTGGCCGCTCCGAAGCCAGTATTTTTTTGATTTTCAATGAATGAAACGCTGGGAAATAGTGGCCGAAGGAATGCCAGGGAGCCGTCGTTTGATTGGTTATCAACCACCCAAATTTCAGCATCTATATGGTCAACTGCTTTTAGAACAGTATGTAAACACTGTTCTAAAAAGAATTTGACATTGTAATTGATTATGATAATTGATAATTCCAAGAAATAAATCTACAGCGAATTAAGAAAAATAATACAGTAAACACAAAGATGCCTATTTACATACGAAATCTTTCATAATCCTGATATTCGGGGGTACTTTTGCGGTATGATGTTAAAGCATACACTTATCAAAGCAGCGGAGGCAGGTGCCGCTGTGATGCAAAGCTATTTCAATGGTAAATTTGAAATAAGCAATAAAGAAGGAATTAATAATCTGGTTACAGAAGCTGATCATGCGTCTGAGAAAGCCATATTTGAAGTGATTAAAAATGATTTCCCCGACCATTATATATTAAGTGAGGAAGCAGGTGAAATTATTCAGGATTCAACTTATAAGTGGATCATCGATCCGATTGATGGCACTGTAAATTTTGCAAATGGTATACCAATATGTTGCGTGAGTATTGGAGTAGAGCAGGAAGGTAAAATGATATTGGGCGCGGTTTACAACCCGTTTATAAAAGAATTCTTTTTTGCACAAAAGGGTTTCGGAGCCACATTGAATAATAAAAAAATTCAGGTAAGCACTAAAACTGAAGTTGCAAAAAGTTCGATGGTTACCGGCTTTCCATATACTTATTTAGATGCGCCCAACGGACCCTTACAAATTTTTGAGAAACTCATTCGCAAGGGAGTTCCTGTAAGAAGATTGGGAAGTGCTGCAATTGATCTTTGTTGGGTGGCAGCTGGAAGATTTGACGGTTTTTATGAACACCAATTACAGGCATGGGATAGTGCAGCTGGATTTTTAATGGTGGAAGAAGCAGGAGGAAAAGTAACAGATTTTAAGGGCGATTATTATTCTCCATATCAACCTCATATTTTAGCAACCAATGGATTGATTCATGATGAATTGTTAGACATTGTAAATGGCGGCGAGGTTCGAGGATAGTCTCAGAACTTATATTTGAAACATTAAATTGAATTATGGAAGAAAGAACAGAAATAGCCGACTTAGGCGAGTTTGGATTAATAGATCACCTAACCAAAAATTTCGAGATACAAAATGTATCTACAGTTTTAGGAGTTGGGGATGATGCGGCAGTGATTGATCATTTTGGGAAACAGACAGTAATTACTACCGATCTTTTATTAGAAGGTATTCATTTTGATTTAATGTATACTCCGCTGAAGCATCTCGGTTATAAATCTGTGATGGTGAATCTGAGTGATATTTATGCTATGAATGCTATACCTACTCAAATTACTGTGAGTATTGGTATCAGTAATAGAATTAGTATTGAAGCATTGAATGAATTTTATGAAGGCATTTATATTGCCTGTGAAAAACACGGTGTTGATCTGATTGGTGGAGATACTTCTACTTCTCAAAAAGGTTTTATTATTTCTATTACAGCTATAGGTGAAGTTACACCCGATAAATTTGTAAAAAGAAGCACAGCACAGAAAGGCGATTTGATTTGTGTTTCTGGTGATTTAGGTGGTGCGTTTCTGGGATTAACATTGATGGAAAGAGAGAAAAAAATTTATCTCGAGAATCCAAAAGTGCAACCAGATTTAGAAGACGAAAGTTATATAGTAGGCCGTTTATTAAAACCTGAAGCAAGAAAAGACATTATTGAATTTTTCGAGAAAAATGAAATAGTTCCTACTTCTATGATGGATGTGAGTGATGGATTAAGTAGTGAAGTATTGCATTTGTGTAAACAAAGTAATCTTGGTTGTGTCATTTACGAAGATAAATTTCCGATATCAGATGAAAGCAGACAAGCAGCGTATAAGTTTGGCTTAGACCCTACCGTATGTGCTTTGAATGGAGGGGAAGATTATGAATTAATCTTTACGATGAAACAGGAAGACCATGATAAAATCACATTAAACGAAGAAATTAGTGTGATTGGATACATGACCGAAATGGAAGCCGGAACCAAACTTATTACTAAGGGCGGAAATGAATATCCAATTACTGCTCAAGGTTGGAATTCATTTAACAAATAAATCAACAGCATGCAGAGAGGTCAACTTTTAATAGGTCTTTTCTGCGTGCTTTTTTATTGGTCCTGTAGCAGTTCTCATGAAGGACAATATTCTATCCAAAAAAAATATGCGCCATCATTACTTCAGGAAGATGCGCAAATTCTAGAAAAAATTCTCGAATCAAATCATCCAAGTCTTTATTGGTATACGCCGAAAGAAAAAATGGATTCTTATTTTAATGAAACTATTCATGGAATTCAGGATTCATTGACTGAGGTGGAATTCAGAAATAGAATTGCTGTGTTGGTTAGTCAGATTCGATGTGGCCATACGATAGTTCGTTATTCCAATCAATTCGTCAAATC
>JBAXHC010000107.1:0-9066 GCA_037139075.1 Bacteroidota bacterium | reverse complement strand
TAGGAGAGGGGCCTGGGAAAGCCCTCAATTCAGCTATTATTTATTTGGCTTTTACACCTTTGGTCATCATGGGTTATATAGGCTGGCGTTGGTGGCAAAATGAGAAAGAACAATTATGAAAATTTCAGGCTTTACCTTCATTAAAAATGCGATAATCAATGACTATCCAATTATAGAAGCAATTACTTCTATATTGCCCGTAGTTGATGAAATGATTGTTAGTGTAGGGGATTGTGAAGATGGAACAAGAGAATTGATACAATCTATAGCTTCAGATAAGATAAAAATATACGATTCCGTTTGGGATCCAGCACTTCGGGAAGGTGGAAAAGTACTTGCTGTTGAAACCGATAAAGCATTAGCGCATATTTCATCCGAAAGCGATTGGGCTTTTTATATTCAGGCCGACGAAGTAGTGCATGAAAAATATCATTCAGCAATCATAGCCGCTGCGGAAAAATATGCAAATGATAAAAATGTAGAAGGTTTGCTTTTCAAATACAAACATTTCTATGGCGTTTATGACTATGTGGGAGATAGCAGAAAATGGTATCGTAATGAAATAAGAATTATTAGAAATGACAAAAGTATTCATGCCTATAGAGACGCACAGGGTTTTAGAAAGGAAAACAGAAAGCTTAGGGTAAAATTGATTGATGCCTATATATTCCACTATGGCTGGGTGAAGAATACTGCCAAAATGAAAGACAAGATCAAAAACTTGAATAAATTATGGCTCGATGATGCTTCCTCCGAATTAAGGGCCGAGCTGTTTGATTATAACGATTTTGATTCCATAAAGAAATTCACTGGCACACATCCTTCTGTTATGCAAAAAAGGATTCGTGAACAGAATTGGAATATGAACTTAGATGTATCACAAAAGAAAATGTCTCTTAAAAAACGAGCTTTATACTGGGTTGAAAAGAAAACAGGTATTCGGCTTTTTGAATATAAAAATTATAAACTAATGTAAGGTTCACGATCAATAGAATATGAATAAGAAATCTGTTTATATTATTTGCTATAATGAAGAACGTAAAATTGAAGCGGCAATAAAAAGTGTGCTAGGCTGGGCTGATGAAATTATTGTAGCTGACTCGTTTTCGACCGACAATACAGTAAAAATTGCCGAAAATTTTGGAGCTAAAGTGATACAAATACCTTTTGAAAATTTTGGAAAATTACGAAATGTAGCTATTGATTCTTGTTCTTACAATTGGATATTCAGTCTTGATTCAGATGAGCGTTGTACAGCATCGGTACAAAAAGAAATTGACATTATAATCAGTCAGCATACAAGCAACAACCCAACTACTTATTTCGTTCCTAGAAAAAATTATCTACTAGGCAAATGGGTTAAGTATAGCGGATGGTATCCAGATTATAGGCAACCTCAATTATTCAAAAAAGGAACTTTACGCTATAATGAGGATCTTGTTCATGAAACCTATACAACTGATACAGCACCGGGACATTTGAAAGAAGCAATATGGCAATTCCCTTTTGAAAACCTTCAGCAAATGTTTTCTAAAGCAGATAGATATTCCACTTTAGGAGCAAAAAAATTATTGGGTAAAAGGAAAGGTGGCATTGGTGTAGGATTACTACATGGATTTGCTGCTATTTTCCAATGCTACATATTAAAGAGGGGCTTTTTAGACGGCAGATCTGGCATTGCAATTGCAGTTTATAATTTTACTTATACATTTTATAAGTACGCCAAACTTGCAGAATTAGAAGCAAACTGGGGTTCTCCAGATCAACTCTGAATAAAAATGCATTTTATTATTCTACTGAAGAACTATGGTATAATTTTTTCTGAGCTATAGCTAACCCATACACTAAAGAAAAAATCACAACAGGAAATTGTCCCTCAAAACAATCATCGATAAACAAAGGCAATAAAAGTACTAGCGTTATCATAATTGCAAAAAGGTTTTTAAAAAGAAGTAACCGTATTAATAAGTAGATTCCTATTAAAAAAAATAACAACCCTACCAATCCACTTGCTGCCGAATAAACCAAAAATGCAGTTTGCGGAATAAACCTGTCGCCGGCATTTATATTTGGGAAATTGAGTCTATACCAATCGTTGGTTTCCTCTCTCAAATCGCCAAATCCAACGCCAAACAAAACGTTGGAAGCTGTTAAACTTAATCCTGATTTTAAAGACAAAACTCTTCCGCCATCAGAAGATCCTTGTAAATAAATACCATTTGAATACTGATTAAAATCCCAGGTTACATATTGAATGCGATTTCTGAATGTCGGGAAAAGTTTATAACTAAAAATAGAAATAATTAAAACAGCTATTAGAATTCCAATCCCATATTTTCTTTGTTTTGAAAAGAATAAAAAATAAATGATTGTCAGGAACAAAGCAATATATATACTCAACAATCCAGTTTTAGCAGCAAGTAGATGAATGAAAATAAAAAAGAATAGTAATAACAAAATGCCAAGGACTCTTTCTGAAAATGAAGCGTTATTAAATAATTGCCAACTTAATAAGATCATATTTAAAACAATCAACCAACTGAAACGAATGTGATCATTATCCATTAATGTAGGCATCACTTTAGCAACTAAATAGGATTGGTTAATTTCATCAAAGTGAAAAAAATAATTAACAATACTCCATATGCAGCCGCAAAAAATAAAACACGTCAATAACCAAACAATCTGCTTCAATTGAATTTTATTTAGGGCTGTATAAATAATGCTAATTATGATTGTAAAAAAAGGGATTTTTGTCAATACCGATTGCCCCCATTCGTATTTATTGTTGCTCCAAAAAAAGGAAATCACTACCGGAACAATTATTAAACAGAGTGCTATGAAGATTTTTCGGGTTTCGGGAAACTGATTCTTTGTAAAAAAGACAGGCACAATCATACAGACAGAAAGAATCGACAATGGCGCACGACCTAGTATCAAACTTGCAATAAGCAATAATATAAACGAGAACAAGATGTTTTGTATACGTATTTTATTAAAAAATAAATTCATTTTGAAACTAAATTCGAGTATACAGTTTATATTAGCATTTACTTCATCCTGCGGAAATATTTTAACTGCCTGTAAAAGTATTTAACTATTAAATTAACTGTTTTCAAAATAAATCAATGAAATACTTTTTGAAAAATATAGCAATAGGAAAATGGAAAATTCCATTCCCGGTATTATTATGGTTTAGTTTGGCTACGATAGCAGTATTACTTGAAATGAGCAGAGGAGTAGAAAGCTTTAATAATTTCATTTTGTACAAGCACGTATTTATTCATTTAAAAGAACAGCATAATTTATATGAAGGTGAACCATTTAATTTATTCGACAATCATTATGGGCCATTTTTTAGTCTCATAATCGCCCCCTTCTCATTTTTTGGCGATTATGTAGGTTGCTTTTTATGGTGTATTGTAAACGCTTGGGTTTTATTTTATGCAATTCAACAACTACCAATCAGTGAACAGCATAAAATGATGGTACTATTAATATCAGCTCTTGAAATGATGACTGCCACTCATAGTGTACAATTCAATACCATGCTTACCGGATGGATTGTTTTATCTTATGTTCTAGTTGAAAAGGAACTTGATTTTTGGGCTGTTTTATTCATTGCTGCAGGCTTTCTAGTTAAACTATATGGTATTGTAGGCCTTGCATTTTTCTTTTTTAGTAAACACAAAGTGAAATTTGTCTTGTCTTTTATTTTTTGGATGATTGTGTTAATATGTTTACCAATGGTCATCTCATCCCCATCATTTGTGTTACAATCATACGGAGATTGGTTTTACAACTTAAAGGAAAAAGATCTTCACAATACGAATGCACTTGTGAGTAATTTCATGCAAGACATTTCAGTAATGGGAATGATTAGAAGGATTTTTAAGATAGATAACCTTTCTAACTTTACAGTAATTATACCGGCGGCAATTGTATATGCTCTTCCTCTTTTGCGAATAACCCAATTCAAACATTTACAATACAGATTAAGTTATTTGGCATTGGCATTAATTGGTATTGTTATATTTAGTTCCGCATCTGAGAGTCCAACATTTGTCATTGCCATGGTAGGTGTTGCCATCTGGTTTATCATTCAAAGTCGGGAAAATAACAAATTGTCAACAGGCTTATTAGTGTTTACTTATATTCTTACTTGTTTATCCCCTACGGATCTAATTCCGCATTACATTAAGGACCATTTTATTCGACCATACTCCTTAAAGGCTTTACCTTGTTTTATTATATGGCTGGTTATTGCAAAACAATTAATCATTAATAATAAATGGCAGTACCCACAAGTAGCTTAAGGTCTATTTAGTCAACTCTTTTAAGCTTTTCGTTATTTGGATTATAGTTGTCAATTTCAGCTTGTGACCATTTATCTGATAGTTTAATGATGTTATCCTTATCTGTAAATGAGACTGGTTTTTTTATTCCGTATTTTAAAGTCATTTTCCCAAAATGATGGATGTAAACGCCTAAAGCTATATGACATGGTTTCATATCTCCAACGGTAATGCTTCGCTGCTTTGATCGCATAAAAAAATCCCAATCAGCCACTTGTATCCTTTCGTCCCATAAACCCATTTTAGCAATTGCATCTTTTGTCATCATTACATTATCTCCAACAATCCCTTCAATCACCCTGTATTTAAATTTATCAAATAATGAATCGCAAAATTTTTCCCAGTTATTATACATTAAATAAAACATAAATTTTAGGGTCCTAACGTTAAATCCAAGCAAGGAAAAAGGGTTTTTTATTCGCTTCCATTTTCTAGATAACGCATCTGTTTTTTTAAAGCTGCCCATATTTTCAATGCCAGAAGCAGACACTGCATCTAGTCCGTTTTGCAAAGCCGTTTCAATCAAGTTTTTATCCCAATTTGGAGAAACGATAATATCATTGTTTAGAAAGAAAAGGAAATCTCCTTTGGCTACATTGATTCCCTGATTTTGGCAAAAAGGATAGGAATAATTTTCTTTATTTTCAATGACTATGGCTCCTTTTGATTTAAAAAATTCTAAACTTCCGTCAGTAGAACAATTATCAATCACAATGAGTTCGTACGGATTGATAGTATACTTTTCAAGGTATTTTACAAATATTTTATTAATGGCTAACCCATTATGTACTGCCGTTATGATACTTATTTTTCCCATTTTGATTGAAGGCATTGATAAAATTTAGCATTATTTGAACTAAATTTAAGGTACTTTGCAAAGTTATATAAAGTATTTAGTTCATGAAAACATTTCTAAGATTACTACAATTTTCAAAGCCTTACTACCATTATGTCCCAGAGTACCTAATCTATATATTATTATTTATCATTTTCGGCTTATTAAACTTCACTTTTCTCATTCCCTTATTAGATGTTTTATTTAATAACAAAATAGTTCAGATAACTGTAGTGCCTAGTTTTTCAATGAGTGTGAATTTTTTTAAAGATTATTTTTATTATAATATTTATCGATATACTCAAACTCCAGGCGGCAAGTTCAATGTCTTAATCTATGTGTGCACAATTCTATTTATTTGTGTGATACTAAAAAACATATTTGGTTTTCTGAGTCAGAAAGTACTTACTAGAATGCGCGTAAATTTATTAAAAAAATTAAGGCAAGATATTTTTATACAGTTTACTTCTCAATCCATTTCTTTTTTTCATAACGAGAAAAAGGGAGATCTAATGTCTACGATAAGTAATGATATTGTAGAAATAGAAAGTTCCGTTGTAAGTGCTATTCAAACTGTATTTCGCGAGCCATTGGTTATTATTTCTACTTTTGTAATGCTTTTTTATCTTTCTCCACAACTTACTTTGTTTACAATCATTATATTCCCAGTATCTGGTTTTTTCATTTCTTCGATATCTAAAAAATTAAGAAAAAAAGCAAATCAAAGTCAAAGTCTTTCAGGTATTATTTTGAGTATGACGGAAGAAGCCATTTCAGGAATTAGAATTATAAAAGCATTTAATGCAGAGAAAATAATTAATGATAAATTCTATAATGCCAATAACAAACTTTCAAAACTACTTAAGTCAATAGTAAATCAAAGAGAGTTGGCATCTCCCATTTCAGAGATATTGGGAGTTCTCGTTATTGTGGTAATTCTTATATATGGGGGGTCATTAATCATTGAAGGGAAAGGCAATTTAACAGCTTCCAGCTTTATAGCTTATATCGCTTTTTATTTTCAAATTATCACACCCGCAAAAAACACAGCTAATGCGATCACTACGCTTCAAAAAGGCTTGTCGGCAGGCGAAAGAGTTTTAAGAATTATAGATTCCCCACAAACAATTGAGGACAAAGAAAATCCAGTGCCTAAATCTTCATTTAATACAAGTATTGAATTTAAGGATGTTTGTTTTGCTTACAAAGAGCAACCAATTCTAAATGATCTCAGTTTAGAAATTCACAAAGGTAAAACTATTGCTCTAGTTGGCGAAAGTGGTGCTGGCAAATCCACTTTTGCAGATCTGGTTCCAAGGTTTTATGATGTAACAAATGGCGGAATCTATATTGATGGATGCAATATCAAAGATTTTGCCGTGAAAGATTTAAGATCTTTAATTGCCATAGTCTCGCAAGAAGCCATCCTATTTAATGATACTGTTTTAAATAATATTTGTTTTGGAAATGAATTAATTGATAGAGAATCCGCTATTAGTGCAGCCAAAATTGCAAATGCACATGAATTTATCCAGCAGCTCGAAAATGGCTATGACACTGAAATTGGCGATCGTGGCATGCGCTTAAGTGGCGGCCAAAAACAAAGGCTAACTATTGCAAGAGCCATTTATAAGAATGCCCCAATTCTAATTCTTGATGAAGCAACATCTGCTCTAGATACCGAAAGCGAACGTTTAGTACAGGATGCAATTAACAAGATGATGAAGAACCGAACTAGCATTGTTATTGCGCATAGGTTAAGTACAGTAAGGCACGCCGATGAAATTATTGTGTTACACAACGGCGTCATTGCAGAAAGGGGTAATCACGAAGAACTTATTAACAGAAAAGGCATTTACAAGAGGCTTATCGATATGCAGGAAGTAAAATAAAAGGATATTTAGTGTACTTTTTTGGGAATAACTTTTAAAAGTCTAACAAATACTATCATCCAGATACTTTTGTACTTTCATATATTAAATAAAATTTTAAACACATGTTCAGGAACCTATATAGTTTTTACAGTAACACAATAATAAAAGGTATCATTCTTCCCTTTTATTACCAACTACTCCGAACGTCTTTTAAGATGTTTGGCGTTTTTGCAAAAGTATCCTTATCCCAAGCTTCAGAGGATCTTATTATAGATCTTATTCTGAAAAACGGAAAACGGTCAAAAGGTATTTTTATTGATGTTGGCTGTAATCATCCTATTGGATACAATAATACTTACTTACTTTATTTGCGCGGATGGAGGGGTATTAATATTGACGGAAATGCAAAACTAATAGAATTGTATAGCAAATTCAGAAATGCTGATACCAATTTGAATTATTTGATTTCAAATAAAGAAGAGGAAGTGGTCTTCAATATTTCTAGACATGATATGATATCCACCATTGAGTCCTCTCATATGGACACATTAGGAGAAGAAAATTTTCCTGAAAGTCAGCGGGTTAAAATGACTACCCGAACATTAAACGCTGTTTTAAACCAATACATCACTAAATCTGAACAACAAATAGATCTTTTGTGTATTGATGTAGAAGGCCATGACTTTGAAGTATTAACTTCTATTGATCTAGATAAATATCAACCATACCTCATTGTAATTGAAATGCTTGACTTTTCGTTCAACGAGTGCTTAACTCATAGAGTTTATAAATTGTTAACCGAAAAAGGGTATACCCTATCCCATTTTGTTTTTTGCAATGGTTATTTTGTAAAAAATTAAAACGTATTAAAAAGGTCAGTATTTGCCTTTTTAATATCAATCACTTTCAAAATAGTTGTTTAGCAAAGAGGAAAAGATTAAATCCCGGCTGATTATATTGCTCAGCTATATTTTTCTTGATCATTTCTTTATCGATTCCTTGCATCTTTTTTTGTTGTATTAATTGGTATACACGCTCTGTTATTAGCCATACTTTTTTCTCTGATTTAGACTCTTGTTGCTGATGTAATTCAATTGCATTGGCAAGTTCCACAATACCTTCTCTGGAGGAAGCAATTGTTTTTAGGACCGCAGTTTCAAACTGAACCTTTTTCCCTTGCGAAAGCATCGATCTTAAATTGCGTACAAAAATATCTGCATCTGGTCTATCACTTTTGTTCACAACAAATAGGTCGGCGATTTCCATCAAACCAGCTTTCATTGCCTGAACTTCGTCACCTGCTTCAGGCACAACCACAACAACCGTTGTATCGGCTAAGCCTGCAATTTCTATTTCACTTTGACCAACGCCAACTGTTTCCACGATAATAAAATCAAATTTAGCCGCCTGAAGCAAGGATGTGATTTCTATAATATGCGGATGCAATCCTC
Organism: Bacteroidota bacterium; assembly: GCA_037139075.1. GTDB lineage: Bacteria > Bacteroidota > Bacteroidia > Chitinophagales > Chitinophagaceae > Sediminibacterium. Next base: position 551 of record JBAXHC010000107.1, on the reverse strand, counting down.
CCAGAGAACCTCTTGTAGCCAGCGATCTTATAAAAACATTAGGATTCGTATACCATTCGTTCATTCGAATTCGATCTCCTAATAAAGCACCCCGATTAAAAGGCGAAGAGGGATCAACACATAGCACTGCAATCTTTTTTTGCTTATCAATCCAATATGCAATCAAAGCGTCTACTAAAGTACTTTTACCTGCGCCAGGAGGGCCTGTTATTCCTATTACTGGGGTATTAGAATTGGGCAATTCAGAAAGAAACTGTTCATAGCCTGTCACCTCATTTTCAACTAATGAAATAGCTCTAGCTAATGCTTTAAAATCTCCTTGAACAATATTTCTTAATAAAGATTGCCACATAAATAGATGGCCTAAATTTAATATAATACTGTTGATTTAGGTTTTTTATCTCTGTACAATGTATTTCATTCTATCAATGATGTAATACAACCTGAAATAACCAAAATAATTAATAATAGTTTCATCAACGTTTCCAAAGAACCAAAAACTTTCGCATCTTGCCGGCATTAAAGAAAATTTTAAAACAAAAAGCGCTTTA
>JBAXHC010000106.1:0-9111 GCA_037139075.1 Bacteroidota bacterium | reverse complement strand
ATAATAGTAACCATTTGTTTGTCCAGCACGGTTCTACTCAAATGATTTGTCGTTTAATTGATGCCCGTTTCCCTGACTATAAAGTGGTGATTCCGGCTGATAATCCATATAAACTAATTGTAAGCAAGTCTGATTTTCAAGGAGCCTTACGTCGTGTAAATGTATTCTCAAACAAGAGTACTAATCAAGTTGCTTTAAATATTAGTGGTAGTGAATTACAACTAGCTGCACAGGATGTTGACTTTAGTTTTGAAGGTAATGAACGCATGAATTGTTCTTATGATGGAGAAGACCTTCAAATTGCATTCAATGCTAAATTCCTGATTGAGATGCTAAATGCAGCTGATACGGATGATGTGAAGATGGAATTATCAACTCCTACTAAAGCCGGTTTAATTAAACCAACTGAACAAGGAGAAGGCGAAGATCTACTCATGTTGGTAATGCCTTTGATGTTAAATAATTAATTCAACCGAACTATACACCGAAGCCGCCCCTAGATATTCTTGGGGCGGCTTTATTTTTGATTCTGGTCAACAAAAGCAATAAGATGTTTGTATATTGAATGAAAATTGCTTGCACCCATGATTGAATCAATTGTAAACTATTTCGAACATATACCCAGTCTTCACCGGGCTATCATTTTAGCAGGAGGAATTAGTTTTTTTTGGATCATAGAAAGCTTTGTACCATTATTTAATTTTCGATACAACAAATGGAAGCATGCATCTATCAATATCCTTTTTACTATTACTACTATCATCATCAATTTTGCCTTTGCACTTTTAATTATAAAAGCAAGCGATTGGGCCATTGCTAACCACTTTGGCATCATGCAATTGGTATCAATGCCTCTCTGGGTGTTCATGATTGTAGGTTTATTATTCATGGATTTAATTGGGGCTTATCTGATTCATTTGATTGAGCATAAAGTAAAATGGATGTGGAAATTTCATATGGTGCACCATGCAGATACCCATGTAGATACTACCACAGCTAATAGGCATCATCCGGGTGAAAGTGTTTTCCGTGCTGTGTTTGCCATGATTGCGGTATTAATTTGTGGAGCACCCATGTGGTTGTTTATGATGTATCAAAGTTTAAGCGCTGTTCTATCACAGTTCAATCATGCTAATCTTCGTTTGCCTTTGTGGCTGGATAATGCCATTGGATGGGTGATTGTTTCACCGGATATGCATAAGGTACATCACCATATTGTTAGGCCACAAACGGATAGTAATTATGGAAATATTTTTTCTATTTGGGATCGGATTTTTAGAACCTATAATTATACTCCGATTGATCAGATTCAGTATGGTTTAGACGTTCTAGACAATAGCAAGGACGAAAATTTATCATTCCAATTGAAAATTCCATTTGATCGAAATGTGAAAACAGATTATTAATTGTTTCACCCCATCTTTGCATAAATAATTTTTATGAAGATCGCCGCATTTATTCCAGCTCGTTATGCTGCCACCCGTTTTCCAGCAAAACTGATGCAACAATTGGGAGACAAAACGGTAATCCTACATACCTATGATAATACAGTAGCAACTGGATTGTTTGATGCTGTTTATGTTGTTACAGATAGCGAAATTATTTTTCAGGAAATTACTTCGCATGGCGGTAGGGCTATCATGAGTATAAAGTCGCATGAAAGTGGAAGCGATCGAATTGCAGAAGCTGCTGCAAATATGGAGATTGATATAATTGTAAATGTTCAAGGCGATGAACCATTTGTTCAAAGAGATCCACTTGAAAAATTATTAGCCACATTTAATGGTGTTGATGGAGAAAAAGTGAAAGTAGCTTCGTTGATGCAAGTACTAGAAGACCCAGCATTAATTCAAGATTCAAACTATGTAAAAGTGGCGGTGGATCGTAATATGAATGCTCTTTTTTTCTCCAGAAGTGTGATTCCATATCCTAGGGATACATCTATAGCAAGTACTTATTACGAACATATTGGTGTGTATGCGTTTAGAAAAGAATCGTTGATGCAGTTTACTAACTGGCCCATTACACCCTTGGAAGCGGCTGAGAAAATTGAATGTTTGCGATATTTAGAATATGGAATTCCCTTGCGTATGGTGGTAACCACTTATATGGGTGTGGAAATTGATACTCCTGAAGATTTGATCAAAGCTGCTGCACTCTTGAAATAATTTTCCAGCAAATAATAACAACAATCGTTTGAAATTTTTAGACTGCAGATTTTTGCAAGGCTTTTACTATCTTCCTGTATCAAAATAACGATTGCTTATGAATCAGAACAAGCTTCTACGCTGGTCTATTGTGGTAGCCCTTGCAGGTTTTATTTTTGGATTTGATACGGTAGTTATCTCAGGTGCTAACCAACCGATTAAAGAACTCTGGCATACTACTCCTCTTTTTCATGGATTCTTTATTATGTCGATGGCCTTATGGGGAACCGTAATTGGTGCATTGTTTGGAGGGATACCCACTGAAAAATTTGGTAGAAAAAAAGTGTTGCTTTGGGTAGGTATTTTATTTGCCGTATCTGCATTTGGTTCTGCTTTTGCAAACGATCCATATGTGTTCTCCTTCTTTCGTTTTATAGGTGGATTGGGCATTGGTGTTTCGTCTGTTGTAGCACCTATATATATTTCTGAAATTTCAACACCAGTTACAAGAGGTAAGTTGGGTGCATTGTATCAATTTAATATTGTGTTTGGTATCTTGATAGCGTTTTTATCAAACTACTTTTTACAAGGTGTTGGTGGAGCAAACGACTGGCGATGGATGTTAGGCGTATTGGCTGTTCCATCTATTATTTATACAGCTTTAGTATTTGGAATTTCTGAAAGCCCGAGGTGGTTAATAACCAATAAAAATGATCAGGCTGCAGCTAAAAAAATCATGCTCCAAATTGGAGTTGTTGATGTGGATGCGGAAGTGGCAATGATTATACAAAGTAATCAACATGATTCAACTACCGGAAAAGCATCAGAATTTTTTAATGCAAAACATAAGAAGATTATTTTCTTAGCTTTTCTAATTGCTTTTTTTAATCAGGTTTCGGGAATCAATTTCATTTTATATTATGCCCCTGAAATTCTGGAGAAAGCAGGTCTTGCAGCTAAAGAATCATTATTTAATTCCATTGCAATTGGGGGTACCAATTTGATCTTCACATTTGTAGGATTATACCTGATTGATCGGCTTGGCAGAAAAACACTTTTATTAATCGGATCATTTGGTTATATCATTAGTTTATCATTAGTTTCCTTTGCTTTCTATGCGCATACAGGTCCGATTTTTTTAATGACATTTTTATTGCTGTTTATCGCATCTCACGCTGTTGGACAAGGAGCTGTTATCTGGGTATTTATTTCGGAAATATTTCCTAATAAGATCCGCTCTGCCGGTCAATCATTTGGAGCTAGTATACATTGGGTCTTTGCAGCCATTATTACATTAATTACTCCCTATTTTTTAGACAAAGACAATGGTATTTTCAAAGAGAACCCCTGGCCCATCTTTGCATTTTTTGCAGGTATGATGGTATTACAATTGATTTGGGTAATTACCAGTATGCCAGAAACAAAAAATATCTCTCTCGAAGAATTAGAAAAGAAACTCATCAACTAAACAGCTAACAATGCGCAAGATTATTTTAATAGTGGGCTTGTTTTTGGCCGGAAAAATTGTTGCACAAGAGCAATCATTATTTAAAGAAACCTATCGCCCTCAATATCATTTTAGTCCAGCTAAAAATTGGACGAACGACCCCAATGGATTGGTATATAGCAATGGATTATATCATTTATTTTTTCAGCATAATCCTTTTGGTAATGAATGGGGGCATATGAGCTGGGGACATGCAACCAGCAAAGATCTGGTTCACTGGAAAGAATTACCTGTTGCTATTGCAGAAGAAAATGGGGTAGCAATATTTTCTGGTTCTGCAGTAGTTGATAAAAAAAACAGTACTGGTTTTTCGAGTGATTCTAGTAAACAATCTTTGATTGCAATTTACACGGCTCATACAGAAACTTTACAAACACAAGCTTTAGCATATAGTAATGACGAAGGGTTGACATGGAAAAAATATGCTGGAAATCCGGTGTTGGATTTACATAAGAAAGATTTCAGAGACCCTAATGTGTTTTGGTATGAAAAAAGCAAACAGTGGGTGATGGCAGTATCTCAACCGAATGAACATCAGATTTCTTTCTATACTTCTAATAATTTGAAGGAATGGAAACTGTTGAGCAATTTTGGTCCGGCGGGAGATCTTAGTGGTGTATGGGAGTGTCCTGATTTAATGCAAGTTCCAATTGTAGGGGAATCAGGAAAAACAAAATGGGTTCTATTTACTTCACAGAATAGTACGATGCAGTATTTTGTGGGAGAGTTTGATGGCACCAAATTTTTGGAAGACAAGCCCAATTCTAAAATACATAAACAAGATTATGGTACCGATTATTATGCTGCTGTAACTTATCATAATAGCCCGGATAAGCAGCCAATCAGCATTGGGTGGGTAAATAATTGGGAATACGCGAATTCTATTCCTACGAAGCCCTGGAAGAGTGCTATGTCATTGCCTAGAAAGTTATCAGTAAAAAAACAAGGAGATAGTTGGGTATTAGTTCAGCAACCAATTATAGCTCTTGAGAAATTGCGTTTAAAAAAGGAATCCATTTCTAATTATAATGTTTCTAAAGAAATTCAGTTAAAGCAAAAGGGAAATTGCTTTGAAATGAAATTGGATTTGATTCCATCAAAGAATGCAATTGGTGGGATTAAACTTGCAGTTGGTAACGGGAATTATTTTGAAATTGGTTATGATGGAGCCAGAGAGAAATTATATATCGATCGAACGAATACAAACCGGTCATTCAACACTAAATATGCATCTATCAATAGAAAGGAAGCGGAACTTATTGCTAAAGATGGTAAAATTCAGTTAGATATTTATTTTGATGAATCTATTGTTGAAATATATGCTGGAGATGGAACGGTAGTATTTACTGCTCAGGTTTTCCCCGAAAATTCAGAAAATGGGGTGACCCTTTTTAGTAATGGGTCTGAAACTAAGTTTGAAAATATCCAATATTGGAAAATGAAATCAAGCTGGTTTTAAACAAATGTTAGGATTGATTCCTTCTTTTTGAATTCTTGTATCTTTGCACTATCTATTAAGTTTAAACAGAATACTATGGCAAGTTTCCGGAATTTTAAAATGGTTAGTTATGTTGTTTATGGACGTGGTAGTTTTAATCAGTTAGATGAAATTTTAGCACCACAACGTAAGGGCGAGGCGCCAATGATTTTTCTGGTAGATCATTTTTTTGAGGGAAAACCATTAGCCAGCCGAGTGCCATTGAGAGGAAAGGATAAGATCATTTTTGTGGATGTTACTTTTGAACCCAAAACAACTCAGGTAGATAAGTTGGCTCAAGGTTTGAAAGATGAGTTTGGAACTATTAGTGGTGTGATCGGTATTGGTGGCGGATCTGCAATGGACCTGGCGAAAGCTGTTTCATTGATGATTACAAACCCTGGATCGTCTGCTGATTATCAGGGATGGGATTTAGTAAAGCATGCAGGTGTATATAAAGTAGGGATTCCAACCTTGAGTGGAACAGGTGCTGAAGTGAGTAGAACAACTGTGTTGACTGGCCCAGTTAGAAAGTTAGGAATGAATTCAGATTTTACGCCTTTCGATCAGATCGTTTTAGATCCGGAATTAACTAAAGATGCGCCGATCAATCAACGGTTTTATACAGGGATGGATTGTTATATCCATTGTATCGAAAGTTTGGAAGGAACTTTTTTAAATGAATTTAGTAAGAGCTACGGTGAAAAGGCATTACAATTATGCCAGAAAATTTATGTAGAAAAAAATCATTGGGATGAAGAAAGCGATGATCAACTGATGATGGCTTCTTATGCAGGTGGTATGAGTATTGCTTATTCTCAGGTGGGAGTAGCGCATGCCGTTAGTTATGGTTTAAGTTACTTATTAGGAACTAAACATGGAATTGGAAACTGTATTGTGATGAACCATTTAGAAGAATATTATCCAGCAGGTGTGAAGGAGTTTAAGTGGATGGTAGAAAAAAACAATATTGAAATTCCTGTAGGAATTTGTAAAGGATTATCGGAGGATGATTTTGAAAAAATGATCAATGTTTCCATGGGAATGAAACCATTATGGGAGAATGCATTGGGCAAGGATTGGGAAAAGATAATGACACGAGAAAAGTTACGTGCGCTTTACGATAAATTATAATTAATTGAATTTTTAAGTATAGCATGATATGTCAATACGTATTTTCATCACCGGTGGTACATTCGATAAAGAATACAATGAATTGAATGGACAATTGTATTTCAAAGACACGCATATCAACGAACTATTGAAATTAGGCAGGTGTAGAGTTGATGTAGATATAAGAACCTTGATGATGGTAGATAGTTTGGAGATGACAGATGACGACCGACAATTAATTGCACGTCAGTGTCAGAATTCGGATGAAGACAAGATTATTATCACACATGGTACAGATACGATGGCAGAAACAGCAGCTGTTTTGGCAAAGGAAATAACCGGAAAAACAGTCGTTTTAACCGGTGCCATGATACCCTATAAATTTGGAAGTTCAGACGGTTTGTTCAATTTAGGAAGTGCAATGGCATTTGTACAAGCATTACCTAAAGGCGTTTATGTTGCCATGAATGGACGTTATTTTACCTGGGACAATGTGCGTAAGAACAAACAAACTGGTGGATTTGAAGAAATCAATTTATAAATCTTTTATTCCAAATCAGGTGATCGGAACACATTGGTATAGTGCAATATTTTTTTGAACAACTCTTCTGGTAAAAAAGGTTTCACTACAATATCATTTATTCCTATTTTTTTGATCCTTTCTTCTATTTCTTTTGGTGGGCTTGCAGTTAAAGCAATAATAGGAATTTGTATCTGACGTTCTCTAAGAATTTTTGTTGCCTCATAACCATCCATTACAGGCATATTCAGATCCATTAAAATCAGCTTATACTTATTTAAATCGAGCTTGTCTATACATTCTTGTCCGTTCAAAGCAACATCTACTGTTGCGCCCCACATTTCGAGAAAGTTGACTGCTACTAATATATTCAATTCGCTATCTTCCACTAATAAAATATCCATATTTTTTAGCGGCTTATCTTCTTCAGCAGGTAGTTGTTGATATGTGGGGAAAGTAAATGAATTATTTTTACTCAAAGGGAAACTTTGAATGAAAGAAAAAATTGAACCTTTACCTATTTCGCTTTCAAGTTTAAGTTCTATTCCTTGTAAATCTAGAAGCATTTTTGTAATACTTAAACCCAATCCAGTACCACCAAAACTTCTGGAAGTAGATGAATCTGCTTGTGTAAACCTTTCAAAAATCTGTTTTTGTTTGTTTTTATGAATCCCAATTCCAGTGTCTTCAATCACAAATTGAACTTTAATATTTTCCTCAGATTTTTCTATCGCATTTATTGAAAAAATTACTTTCCCCTTTTTTGTAAACTTAATAGCATTGTTTAAAAGGTTGTTGAGTATTTGAGTAAGTCTTGTAGGGTCGCCCAATACAGCAAGATGGTTTGAAGGATTATAATTTAATATTAATTCATTCTCTCTTTCAGTTGCATAGGCCTTCGATCCAGACACAATGTTTTTTGCAATAACGTTTATGTCCATTTCAATTAATTCGAAATTAACTTTACCTGCTTCAATTTTATTATAGTCTAAGATATTATTGACAATAGATAAAAGATTGTTTGCAGAAAATACCATCACGTTTAAATATTCTTCTTGATCCTTTCTTGGTTTAGCGCGAAGCAATAAATTTGAAAGGCCAATAACCGAATTTAGGGGGGTCCTGATTTCGTGAGACATGGTAGATAGAAATTCGCTTTTTGCCTGTAAACCCTGTTCTGCTTCATTTTTAGCCTTCTTCAATATAAATGCAAATCGAAAAGAAAGTATTAAAGATTGTAAGAAAAAAAATGTGATATAGCATATAAAGATTAAACCTTTTTGGGGATTTGTAAGTCCAAAATGTTCAAATACAACAAGTATAGTAACGATAATGCCGATAGTTGTACCCCATAAAGAATACTTCGCTCCAATTCTATTATTCCGAGCAGCTTTAATGTAGACATAAAAAACATAGAGAAAAAAGATCAACATTGCGTTCAAGAAGTAATTAATGACAGCAGTTGAGTAGATGGTTGGTAATAACAGCGTTATACTACTGAATACAACACTGAGGAGAATCATTGATTTTAATACTTTTCTATTAAAATCTTGTGGGTATAGATACCATGTATATAATGAAAAAGTAAAGGCGCTGGCATATAGACTCAAATATTCTAATTGAAATGTTATCCAAAATGGAAGATTAGGAAAGATGTGGTGTAATTCATAACCACCACCACCTATTACCCGAAAGCTATATGAGATACAGAATAGTGAAAAGTATAAAATAGCCTTATCGTGTTTTCCAAATTGATAGAGTCCAAAAAAGAAAAGTCCTCCCATGAATAAACAGCCCGTCAGTAAAAAATCATAGGCCTTACTTTTTTCATCATTGAGAATCATTTTTGAACGATTGCCTATTGCAATTTCTTTATAGGGGCCGCCCTTCGCATGCCAGTAGTTGGCTATTTGTAAAACGAGTACGAGACTATCATTTTCAATATCAATAGGAAGGGTTTTACTAACCCAATTAACTTTTGAAGTTTCTTTACTTGTGTCTGCAATGCCGTTAACTGAAAAAACTTTACCATTCACGTATAGTTTATAACTAGAATATACATCTGGAATAAATAGCGCCAGATTGGTTTTATTTTTTGGGAGTAAAACTTTTAAATAATAAGTGGCAAAACCGGTTGAAGGTATTTGAACCCCATTCAATTTGGTATCATTCCACAATTTGGGATATTCAATATAATTCGTATTAGCTTGTAAGCTATCAGGAGTAATTAATTGGTGCCAATAAAAAGCCCACTCTCCACTCATATTAATAGTAGTAGTAGAAAGATCTATTTTACGTAAATCAAGTACTGCTTTTTTTGCAATTGGAAGATTGTCGGCTTTAGAAT
>JBAXHC010000105.1:0-10569 GCA_037139075.1 Bacteroidota bacterium | reverse complement strand
TTAACACTAACCTGTTTAAAATTTAGTCCACTAATTTAAATAAACTATCTACAAATTCATCTTTATCAAACAAAATTAAGTCCTCAATTTTTTCCCCAACGCCGATGTATTTTACTGGAATTTTAAATTGGTCTGCTATGGCAAGAACAACTCCGCCTTTTGCAGTACCATCTAGTTTTGTGATGGATAAAGCGGTTACTTCGGTAGCAGCAGTAAACTGGCGTGCTTGTTCTACAGCATTCTGTCCTGTTGACCCATCTAAAACTAACATCACTTCATGAGGGGCATCAGGAATAATTTTTTGGATCACTCTTTTGATTTTACTCAACTCTTCCATCAAGTGAATTTTGTTGTGCAATCTTCCAGCAGTATCTATTAATACAATATCTGCATTTTTTGAAACGGCACTCGCCACAGTATCATATGCCACAGCACTGGGATCTGAGCCCATGGCCTGTTTCACAATAGGTACTCCTACTCTTTCACTCCAAATAGTTAATTGATCTACTGCTGCAGCTCTGAAAGTATCGGCAGCGCCTAATACCACATTCATTCCAGCAGCTTTATAATGATAGGCCAATTTTCCAATGGTAGTAGTCTTTCCAACCCCATTTACACCCACCACCAGAATTACATATGGTTTCTTTCCAGGAGGAGCCGTAAAACTTTTATAAGAATCTTCAGGTGCATCTACTAATACCCCTTTAATTTCTTCTTGTAAAATTGTATTAAGCTCCGAAGTACCTACGTATTTATTATCTTTTGCACGCTTTTCAATGCGTTCTATTATTTTAATAGTAGTTTCTATTCCAACATCAGCACCAACCAAAGCCTCTTCCAAATTATCCAATACCTCTTCATCGATGGTTGTTTTACCTGCGATTGCTTTGGTGATTTTTGCAAGAAATCCTTCTTTGGTTTTTTGTAAACCTTGATCCAGACTTTCCTTTTCTTTTTTTCCGAATAGCTTTCCTAAAAAACTCATATTAACTACTTTATGTAAGCGAAGTAAAATACTGTTTAAATCGATTCATGACTAAATACAAAAAGCCTTCCCGTAAAAAGGGAAAGCTTTTCAATATATTTTTGTAGGTCCGATTATTTTTCAGCTAAAAAATCCTTCACCTTATCCTTGTGTATAATTGCCTCCTTGAAGGTATATGCACCAGTCTTAGGGCTACGAACAGCCTTAATAACTTTTGTCCAGTTTTTTGCCTCAGCAGATGCTTTTAAATCTTTTACTTTAGCGTTTTTAGAAGCTGATTTTGCCATGACTATTTAATTTCTTTATGAACGGTTACTTTTTTCAGAATTGGGTTGTACTTCTTCAATTCAATACGCTCAGGCGTATTTTTCTTGTTCTTCTTAGTGATATAACGGCTAGTACCCGCCATTCCACTTGTTTTGTGCTCTGTGCATTCCAGGATTACTTGAACCCTGTTACCTTTCTTTGCCATTGTATTAGGTAGTTTTCTTTGTTAATAGTTAGATCTTAGATCCTTTCAATCTCAATTCCTTGATCACTGTGGAAAGACCATTCTTATTGATCGTTCTTAAAGCATCAGTAGATACTTTCAATGTTACCCAACGATCTTCTTCTGCGAAGAAAAAACGCTTGGTTTGTAAATTGGGTAGAAAACGACGCTTGGTCTTGATGTTTGAGTGAGAAACACTATTACCAGTTTGTGGCTTTTTACCTGTAACCTGACATACTCTTGCCATGACTCTTATTTTTTCGGGACGGCAAAGGTAAGGAAATGCTCCAAACTACCAATACCATTTCCCATTTTTTTATTTAATTTTTGCACAGAACGGGGGAAAATCTCTTCATAACCCATTTCTGCAACTGTTTTTCCACAATTGAAACGCGAAATTAGGTCAAATTAACCGTATTAGCTATACAATTCGCCCCTCAATTCTTTTACTCTTGCATCTTCCATATATTCATCGAAGGTCATTAGGCGATCAATAATCCCTTTTGGAGTTAGTTCAATGATACGATTTGCCACTGTTTGTAAGAATGTATGGTCATGTGAGGTAATCAAAACAACGCCTGGAAATGTCTGACAGCCTTCATTAAAACTTTGAATGCTCTCCAAGTCAAGGTGATTGGTTGGTTGATCTAGTATCACTACATTAGGATTCTGCAACATCATTCTACTAACCATGCAGCGTACTTTTTCTCCTCCGCTTAATACATTTGTCTTTTTTGCAATATCGTCTCCGCTAAACAACATTTTTCCCAGGAACCCACGAATAAAGGGCTCATCGGCATCTGTTACATGAGCAGGAACATATTGTCTTAACCAATCCATTAAACTTAACCCATTAGTAAAGAACTCATTATTTTCAACTGGCAGGTAGGCTTTAGTAATAGTGGTACCCCATTCATATTTACCTGTTTCGGGTTCCTGAAGACCATTAATAGTTTCGAAAAAGCTAGTTACGGCCAAAGGATCCTTACTCAAGAAAGCAACTTTTTCGCCTTTATTAATACTAAAAATTACTTTATCGTATAATTTTCTACCGTCAACCGACTTACTCAGGTTCTCTACATTTAAGATTTGGTTTCCCACTTCACGCAATGGCTGGAAGATGATGCCCGGATATTTTCTATTGGAAGGTTCAATTTCCTCAATCGTTAATTTTTCCAACGCTTTTTTACGAGATGTTGCTTGCTTACTTTTTGAAGCATTGGCAGAGAAACGAGCGATAAAATCGAGCAAAGCCTGGCGCTTCTCTTCGTTCTTTTTATTCTTATCATTTATCTGGCGGCTCATCAATTGAGATGATTCATACCAGAAAGTATAGTTACCTGTGAATACTTTGATTTTACTTCGATCCACGTCAGCTACGTGAGTACAGACAGTATCCAAAAAGTGACGATCGTGACTTACCACTAAAACAATATTCTCGTAATCGGCAAGGAAATTTTCTAACCAGCCAATTGTTTCAATATCCAATCCGTTTGTAGGCTCATCCAATAATAATATATCAGGATTTCCAAATAATGCCTGCGCTAATAATACCCTTACTTTAAAGTTACTAGGGATATCTTTCATCAAGCTTTGTTGCAAATTTTCAGTCACACCCAAACTGCTCAAAAGTGTACCAGCATTGCTTTCTGCCTCGTATCCACCCATCTCACCAAAATCAGCTTCCAGCTCCCCGGCTTTCATACCATCTTCTTCTGTAAAATCATCTTTAGCATAAATAGCATCACGCTCATGCATCACATCCCACAAATGTTTGTGGCCCATTAAAACGGTATTCAAAACGGTACAATCGTCAAATTCAAATTGATTCTGTTTCAAGAAGGACATACGTTCTCCTTTTGAAATTTCCACTACCCCTTTATTGGGTTCGATTTCCCCGCTTAATATTTTTAAAAAAGTAGATTTACCAGCGCCATTGGCACCAATAACACCATAACAATTTCCCTTTTGGAAACTGATATTTACTTCATCAAACAATACCCGCTTACCATAAGCCAGGGTGACATTTCTTGCACTAATCATTGATTGTAACAGTTTTTCAGGCGGCAAAAGTACTATTTAGTAACCGGATAAAATACACTAAGTTTCAATTCACCACCTAGTCCATCTTTAACAATACGCAATAGAGTTGAAAGGCGTATATCACTAGCATCGTTTTCAATTCTTGAGATATATGATTTTGTTGTGCTGCATCTAGATGCTAATTGCTTTTGAGTTAAATTTTGCTTTTCTCTTAAATCGTGTATCAGTATCCCTAATTTAAAAGCCTCAAACCCTTGATCAAACTTATTTCTAATTTCCGTGCCTTCTTTTCCATATTCACTATCAAGATGGTCACTGAGAGATGTAAGATTTTTATTTTGCTTTTTCATAGAAATACTTTTTTCTAATTATATCTGCTTTTTCAATTTCGCTATTAGGTGTTTTCCGGGTCTTTTTTTGAAAAGCATTCGCCACAATAATCAAGTTCCCTTTATCAAAAAAAGCAAAAGCTCTAAAAATATTAGATCCTACCTCCACCCTGATTTCAAACAACCCGTGACTTCCTTCCATATTTTGAAAGTATTTTCTTGGGATATTTTGAACAGTCGCAATAAGTTGCAAAGTCCAGTCGAATTTCTTTTTTACATCATCAGTCTGATTTTTATAAAAATCTACAAAATGATTTTTATAAAAAAATATCTGCCTGATGAATTGAGATTCATCCATACAAAGTTAGCTGATTAGACAACTTTTGCAAAGATATTTTTAATTAACGCTGTGCCTAGTGCGACTAAAATAAATCAAGTAAAGAAAATAAAGCATATGTTACCATTCGGCCCTTGCAGTTGGCTGTGCTTCTAACCCAACAAACTTGCCTGCCTGGTATTTATAAAAAGCCGTGATTGCGATCATAGCTGCATTGTCTGTACAATATTCAAAGGAAGGAATGAAAATTTTCCATTGATGTTTTTTACCCATTTCAAGAAGTGCATTTCTTAAACCCGAATTAGCACTAACCCCTCCAGCTAAACAAACCTGTTTAATTCCAGTTTGAGCCACTGCTTTTTTTAGCTTTTTAAGTAAAATCTGCACAATGGTGAATTGCACAGAAGCGCACAGGTCGTTTCTATTAGCTTCTATAAAACCAGTCTCTTGCTTTTGCAGAAAATAAAGAATGGAGGTCTTTAACCCGCTAAACGAGAAATTCAAATCTTGAATTTGTGGTTCTGCGAATTTAAATTTTAGTGGGTCGCCCAGTGCTGCATATTTATCAATCAAAGGTCCGCCAGGATAAGGGAGTCCTAATAATTTAGCTGTTTTATCAAATGCTTCTCCTGCAGCATCGTCGATAGTTTCTCCTATAATTTCTAAATCTAAAGGTGATTTGGCAAGAACAATTTGAGTATGCCCACCACTTACTGTTAAACAAATAAATGGAAAAGAAGGAGCAGGATCTTGAATCATATTTGCTAAGACATGTGCTTGCATATGATGCACTGCTATCAAAGGTTTATTTAGCGCTAATGCAATTGATTTTGCAAACTGTACACCCACTAATAAGCTACCAATTAATCCTGGTGCTTGCGTATATGCAACAGCAGAAATAGTTTCCATTCTTTCATTAGCACTTAAATTTGGGAAAGCCTCATTTAAACAAGTTTCAATTACGGGTACAATGTTTTGCATATGTGCCCTGCTAGCTAATTCGGGTACTACCCCACCGTATTGCTCGTGAACAGATTGTGTAGCAATGCTATTAGATAATATTTTTCCATTTACACAAATACTTGCGGATGTTTCATCGCAGGAAGATTCAATAGCTAAAATGGTAATATTTTTTGGGGTATTCACATCGCGAAGTTAATTGAAACAAGCTTGTCCCTGTTTATACAAAAAAAACTTTGAAATTCAGATTACCGAATCTCAAAGTTTTATATTTTTTATCAATTAATTTTATTTAGTCCTAATAGCAACTACGGGATCCATTTTCGCAGCTATAAATGCAGGAATAATACCAGAAATAATTCCCAAACCGATACATATACTCATGGCAAGTGTTATAATATTTGCAGATATAAAAATCGGGAATGGTAAAGCACTTGTTAATCCTAATGCTAGTAACCAAACAAAAAACAAACCAAGTAACCCCCCAATGATACATAAAAAGGCACTTTCAATTAAAAACTCTGTTAAGATGGTTCCTCGTTTAGCTCCGATGGCTTTTTTCAATCCAATTTGACTAGTTCTCTCTCTAACTGTTACAAACATAATATTGGCAACCCCAAAAGCTCCAACTATTAAACTTAAACCGGCAATTGCCCATCCACCTGCACTTACTTTTCCAAAAAAACCTTTAATCTGTTCACTAAATACAGCGATATCATTACAAGTAAAATCGTCTTCTTGGGTAGGACTCAATTTTCTAATTTGACGCATAATTCCAATCAACTCTTCTTGTAAAGCTTTAGAAGGAATATTTTCTTTACCCTGAACTAAAATTTTGGGTTGATTTAAGTCAGGGTTATAAATTGTAGCAAAATAGCGATAGGTAACCATCAAACATTTATCATAGTCAAATCCTCCTCCCATACTTTGACCTTGTTTCTTAATAATTCCTATCACATTCAGGCGCCTCCCACCATAAGAGATTTCCTTACCAACTGCTTTCTCAGGCTTTCCAAACAATTCCTCAGCAACCTGAGTCCCTATTATAACAGAAGATGTACCATAAGTAAATTCTGCATCATTCAAATAGCGGCCATAAGAAATATCAATGGTTTGAATTTTATTAAACTCTTCTGAAACACCATAGATGTTTACGCCGTTCAAAGTATTGTCTAAATAAGATACATTAACCGTTTTTTCAAGAAACATAGCAGCATAAGAATATAGCTGACTCTTTTCTTTGATGGTTTTTATTTCTTCAAATTTGGGCACCGGGCGTTTCATGAATTTCCACCAGGGATAATCAGGACCGCCACCATAAGACCATTTATCGATATATATCGTATTTGTTCCAAGCGCTTTAATATCGTTCTGTACTTTTTGCTCTAAACTATCTACTGTTGCCAATACCCCGATAATGCAAAAAATACCGATAGTAATGCCAAACAGAGAAAGAAAAGTACGCAGCTTATTTACCCTCAATTCTTGAAGAGCCATTTTGAAGCTAGTCCAGAGAATACTTAATTGTTTTAACATGTTTCAAATGTAAGAATCGAAAACGGAATGTTGGTACTAGTTTTATGTGAGCGGTCAAATGACTGTTCAATCCTCCAAAGAATAAGGACACAATTATTAAACAGCGTTCAATTTAAAATGTTGAACTTCAGATTTAGTACAATAAATAGTTCAGATTATATGAAAGTTTTAAACCTTGGCATTGATTCATACGTTATTTTTGCAGCGATTTCTCAAATCTAAACTTGCATTATGACCTGGAAACAAGTCTTTACTTCATCTGTCGGAAAGAAATTAGTCATGGGTTTCACCGGCATTTTTCTAATTCTTTTTTTAATTGTACACGTTAGTTTGAACGCCTGTATCTGGGCAAATGATGGTGGCAAAATGTTTAATGCCGGAGCACATTTCATGGGTGCCAATGTGGTGCCTAGAATTCTGGAGATTGGTTTATTTGCCGGCCTTATTCTGCACATCGTACAAGGTCTCATGTTAGAGTTTTCAAATCGCAGTAAAAGAGGTATAGCC
The DNA here is from genome assembly GCA_037139075.1 of Bacteroidota bacterium. Classification (GTDB taxonomy): domain Bacteria; phylum Bacteroidota; class Bacteroidia; order Chitinophagales; family Chitinophagaceae; genus Sediminibacterium. The sequence continues at coordinate 3,382 of JBAXHC010000105.1, read as the reverse complement.
TATGCTAGCGACTATGGAAACAGAGGCAGCAAATGGTATAGCAGAAGCATGGGAATTTTAGGAACACTAGTTCTATTGTTTTTAATCCTGCACATGAGCAATTTTTGGTTTCCAAACAGATTAAACCAAAAATTTTTGCTGGGAGAAGAAATTGACCTTTATGCAAAGATGAAAACTACCTTTTCTGAATTATGGGTGGTAATAGTATATGTATTGGGTTGCTTGTCTTTGGGCTACCATTTAGCACATGGTTTTCAAAGTGCTTTTAAAACAATGGGTGTTCACAATAAAAAATATAATCAAATGCTTACCAGCATTGGTTATGGTTTTTCTGTGATCGTCACTTTAGCATTTGTAATGATGCCATTGAGTTTTTATTTGGGTTGGCTTAGCTAATAATTTACAAATTAGTAGCTACGAATTATTAAATACGATATTCTAATCATAGTAAACTTGGATATATGTTAGACGCGAAAATCCCTTCGGGGTCTTTAGATGATAAATGGACCGATTATAAGGGACATTGCAAACTTGTTAATCCTGCCAACAAACGTAAACTGGAAGTAATTGTGGTTGGTACCGGTTTGGCTGGTGCTTCTGCAGCAGCTTCATTAGGCGAGTTGGGATATAAAGTAAAGGCTTTTTGTTATCAGGATTCCCCCCGTCGGGCACACAGTATTGCTGCACAAGGTGGAATCAATGCTGCCAAAAACTATCAAAACGATGGTGACAGTATTTTCCGTCTATTCTATGATACTATCAAGGGTGGCGACTATCGTGCTCGTGAAGCAAACGTTCATCGTTTAGCCGAAGTGAGTGGCAATATTATTGACCAATGTGTGGCTCAAGGTGTTCCTTTCGCAAGGGAATATGGCGGATTATTAAGTAACCGTTCTTTCGGTGGAACACAAGTACAGAGAACCTTTTATGCTGCGGGTCAAACCGGACAGCAATTATTAATTGGAGCTTACCAAGCTTTGGAAAGACAAGTTGCTTTGGGTAATGTAAAAATGTATCCACGCCACGAAATGTTAGAAGTGGTTAAGATCGACGATAAAGCACGTGGAATCATCGCTAGAAATTTAGTGAGTGGTGAGCTGGAAAGACATTTTGGTCATGCAGTTTTATTATGCACTGGTGGATATGGAAACGTATTTTATTTATCAACCAATGCAATGGGTTGTAATGTAACCGCAGCATGGAAAGCACATAAAGATGGTGCTGCATTTGCAAACCCATGTTTTACACAAATTCACCCAACCTGTATTCCAGTTAGTGGCGACCATCAGTCTAAATTGACACTCATGTCAGAGTCGCTTCGAAATGATGGTCGAATCTGGGTTCCCAACAAGAAAAACGACGAAAGAAAAGCAATTGATATTCCTGAAGAAGAAAGAGATTATTACTTGGAAAGAAGGTATCCAGCATTTGGAAACCTTGTGCCGCGTGACGTAGCTTCTCGCGCTGCAAAAGAAAGATGTGATGAAGGATATGGCGTTGGTACTAGTAAGCAAGCTGTTTACTTAGATTTTGCTGATGCGATTGTTCGTTATGGTAAAATTGAAGCCGGCAAAGAAGGAAACGATCATATGAGTTTGGAAGACATCATCGTTTTAGGCAAGGAAGTTGTGAAGGAAAAATATGGTAACCTATTCGATATGTATGAGAAGATCACTGGAGAAAATCCATATGAATTTCCTATGCGTATCTATCCTGCTGTACATTATACCATGGGTGGTTTATGGGTAGATTATGAATTACAAACTACCGTTAAAGGTTTGTATTGTTTAGGCGAAGCAAACTTTAGCGATCATGGTGCAAACAGATTAGGAGCTTCTGCTTTGATGCAAGGTTTGGCTGATGGTTATTTTGTGATTCCTTACACTTTGGGTAATAATTTGGCTGATGATATTTATAGTAAGGCTATTGAAACAACTCACCCTGCATTTGAGGAAGCAGAAAAAACTGCTTCAGATAGAATCCAAAAACTAATGAACATTAAGGGTAAGCAGTCTGTTGAAAGCTTCCACAAACGTTTAGGTAAAATCATTTGGGATAAATGCGGTATGGCACGTAATGAAAAAGGATTACAAGATGCGATCAAAGAAGTGCAAGCTCTGAAAAAAGAATTCTGGAGTGATGTACGTATTCCAGGCGAAATCAATGAAATGAATCCTGAATTAGATAAAGCTAATCGTGTAGCCGACTTCATAGAGTTAGGAGAATTGATGTGTATCGATGCTTTAAACAGAAATGAAAGTTGTGGCGGACACTTCAGAGAAGAATACCAAACTGAAGATGGTGAAGCTTTACGTGATGATGCAAACTACATGTATGTAGCAGCATGGGAATATAAAGCAGAACATGAATGGACTTTACATAAAGAGCCATTGCTGTACGATGTTGTAAAACCATCTCAACGATCTTATAAATAATTATAAACAACAGTCGGATCTTTTTTGAATTACGACTTTTGAATTTTGACTTAATTAACGACAAACTTTATAGAATGGAACACTACAATATGAATTTGACTGTTAAAGTGTGGAGACAAAAAAACAGTAAGGACAAAGGTGGTTTTGTAAGCTATCAGGTGAAGGATATTTCTTCTGAAATGTCTTTCCTTGAAATGATTGACGTATTGAATGAAAAATTGATTGTAGAAGGTGGAGAGCCCATTGCCTTCGATCATGATTGTAGAGAAGGAATTTGCGGACAGTGTTCTTTATACATCAATGGTAAACCACATGGTCCATGGATGGCAAACACAACTTGTCAGTTGCACATGCGTGCTTTCAAAGATGGAGATACTATCGTAGTTGAACCTTGGAGAGCTGGTGCATTTCCAGTTATCAAAGATTTAATGGTAGATCGTTCTGCCTTTGATCGTATCATTCAAGCTGGTGGATATATTAGTGTAAATACTGGTAATGCAGTTGACGGAAATTCTCTGCCGATTAATAAAGACTATGCAGATGCATCATTTGCTGCTGCCATGTGTATTGGTTGCGGAGCTTGTGTAGCAGCATGTAAAAACAGTTCTGCTATGTTATTCTTAAGCGCTAAAGTTTCACACTTAGCCTTATTACCACAAGGAGAGCCTGAAAGAAAATCAAGGGTTCTAAACATGGTTGCACAAATGGATAAAGAAGGATTTGGGGCTTGTACTAATACAGGAGCTTGTGAAGCTACTTGTCCTAAAGAAATTTCAATTAGTAATATCGCAAGGTTGAATAAAGAATATTTATTCTCTAGTTTAACATCAGATAAATAAATAAATAAGTAATTATATCTATAAAATGCCCCGAATTAATTCGGGGCATTTTTGTTTGTGGATGTTTAATAGATGCTGGCGAATATGAAAATCTGTTAACCCCAGCTT
>JBAXHC010000104.1:0-10632 GCA_037139075.1 Bacteroidota bacterium | reverse complement strand
AACCTGCTGCAAGACCAGTACTAACAACAAACAAAGGGTTTGTTGGAACCTTTGTAGACTTACGATATTCCATGAATAAAATAATAACAACCGTTAGTAAAATAATGACTGCCATTATTTTACGAAACAGAACCTCATTCATATCCTTGCCAACATAGATGCCTAATAAAATTCCAATGATCATCCAGGGAGTTATTTTCCAAAAATGCATCCATTTAGCATGACGATTATAATAACTAACTGCTGCAATATCAGCTAAACATAAAAGAGGTAGCACAATTCCTGTAGATGCTTTACTTCCAAAAACAAAAGCCATTAATGTTACACTAAGCATATCAATACCTTTCAATCCAGCTTTACCAAGTCCGATAAAAAAGGATGCAAAAAGAATGATCATCCAGGATGAAGAAGAAAAAAGTGCTAAGATTTGCATGGAGATTTTTAAAGGAAGCAAGATAACTAGTTGCCTTGAAAATAAATGATACAAATTAACCTTAAAATTTTATCAAGTCTTTAAAAGTTACTTTATATTTAACAGCAACCCCGTTATCCCTAATACTTACTATAATTAAGTAAATAGTCTCCAACGGAATTAGGAAAATTGTGTAATATTATTTTATGTCATTGCCTGTAAAGTCGCCACAACCCATTTGTCTATCAGATTTGTCCCTGATCCTTTTGCAAGACAAAAATGTACAATCTCAAGTTCGAGGTTATCAAAAAGAAAAAGATAACGTTAGATTTTCTTTGGATAAGGAATTGATAAGTTGGTTGATTATAATGCCCAGGAGTTGAAAATTGCTTCTAAATAGAATATTTCTAATTCAAAATACTGTTATGCTAAATAAATTAAGGGTATTATGGCTTTCCGCTTTTTTTGTATCTTTTTCATGTATTCAAAGTTTTGGACAAATAGATGCATCTATTCCCAAACTGATTGAAAAAAATGGAAAGCATGCATTATTGGTTGATGGCAAACCGTTTTTTATTCTTGGCGCTCAAGCCCATAATTCCAGTGCCTGGCCCGGCATGCTACCTTCCGTTTTCTCTGCCATCAAAGAGTTACATGCAAATACTTTAGAAGTTCCAATATACTGGGAACAGATTGAACCGGTTCAAGGAAAATTCGATTTTTCATTAATTGATACCTTACTACAACAATCAAGGAAACATAAAGTGCATGCTGTATTACTTTGGTTTGCCACCTGGAAAAATGGAAGTAATCACTATATGCCAGAGTGGATGAAGAAAGAAGCAGCGAAATATCCTAACATCATTGACAAAAAGGGGAATTCAGTTGACTCTCCATCGCCTAATTTCAGTGCAACCATTGAAGCTGATAAAAAGGCATTTGCCGCTGTGATGCGTTATCTGAAAAAAGTTGATAAACAGCATACCGTTATCATGATGCAAGTAGAAAATGAACCCGGGGCCTGGGGCAGTGTGAGAGATTATTCAGATAGCGCACAATTATTATTTAAGCAACCAGTTCCAAAAGAATTATTAGAATCTACCCTCTTGAAACAATTAAATGTTATAGATAGTTCTAATGGTAATGGTAACTGGCAAAAAGTATTTGGAGAAAGAGCAGATGAATATTTTCAGGCATGGTCTGTTTCAAGATTCATTGAGCAAGTAACAGCAGCTGGAAAAGCTGAATATGCCTTGCCGATGTATGTGAATGCTGCATTGCGTAACCCACTTACAAACCCAACAGCAGATAGCTATGAAAGTGGTGGACCAACTGACAATGTTATTCCTATTTGGAAGGCTGCCGCACCATCTATAGATTTTCTGGCACCTGACATCTACGAATTTGGTAGTGAGAAAATTTTAAAAGTAATGGACCTTTACTCACGTAAAGACAATCCACTTTTTGTTCCGGAAGCTAGTTTTACAAATGATAAAGCAAAATATATTTATCAGGTATTTGCAAAAGGGGGAATTGGTTTTGCTCCATTTGGAGTAGATGACAACAATCAAAATTTTTCAAAAGAATATTTATCAAATCACTTAACTCCATTTGCACAGGAATACACCATTCTTGCACCTATGATGCGCGAATTAGCACAATGGAATTTTGATGGTAAAATAAAAGCTGTTATAGAACGGGAAGATAATGAGGAACAAAAGATCGATTTAGGAAATTGGCTAGCAACTATATTCTTTGGAGGTGATGGCAGAGCAAATGCGGCACCTAATCATTCAAAACCAATCGGCAAACTAATGATCATCACCATAGAAGAAAATAAATTCCTTTTGATTGGATCAGATTGTCATATCACATTCAAGCCTAAAGAGAAAAATCTGGGGCATGAATGGCAATATGGTAAAGTAGAAGAAGGTACTTATGAAAACGGAAAATTTAAATTGCTACGTCTTCAAAATGGAGATGAAACAGATTGGGGTGGACCAGGTTTTGGAACGAAGCCATCTGTATTACAGGCAACATTAATTGTTAGATAAAATAAATTAATAAGGAGGAACTCCAACAGAAGTCCAACCTCCATCGATTACTAAATTTTGCCCCATAATTTGTCGCGATGCAGGCGACACCAAAAACAGTGCAGCATTTACAATATCATCAGTGGTGGATGGGCGTCCTGATGGTGTAATGCGCGACCAGATCTCCAGATAATCCGGATCTTCAATCAATGTGCGTTCTGTTAAAGTAGCACCCGGCACCATGGTATTGATATTAATTTTATGCGGACCTAAATCAATCACCAGATTTTTTACCAATTGATCAAGCCCGGCTTTCGTCATTCCATACGCTGCTAAAAATGGATGCGCTGCATGACCGGTTACAGATGAAGTGATGAGTATACTTCCGCCCTGTCCCTGCTTTACCATTTGCTTAGTAGCTGCCTGCGTTAAGAAAAAAGTTCCAAACAAATTGATCTGTAACAATCTTTGCATGGATACAGGCTGGTACTCTAAAAAGTCACCATAAGTAGTGATGCCAGCATTGGCAAGCAGAATATCTAATTTGCCAAATGTATCAACAGTGAATTTTACAATCCCTTCAATGATTTCTATTTCTGAAATGTCGCCGCCGTATGCTTCACAAGAACCACCATCGGCTTTAATTTTTTGACTGGCAGTTGTAGCCAAATTAATATCAATATCATTCAAAACTACACTTGCGCCTTGCAATGCTAATTGACGAGCAACCGCAAACCCAATGCCTTTTCCTGCTCCAGTTACAATTGCTACTTGCTGATGAAAGATCTTATTTTCCATACGATTTAATTTGCAACTTTAATGAGAATCGCGTTGAATATCTGAACCCGAACAACCTTTTAAATAATCAAAGTCGGCACCTTCTTCGGGTTGCAATACATGATCTAAAAATTGTTTGGTATAACCTCGGGTATATCCCAGATCGATCGGTTTAAAATTTTTCTTACGAGCTTCTAAAGTGGCATCATCAACATGCAAATGCAATTTTCTTTCTGCCACATTCAGTGTAATCAAATCACCATTCTCAACAAATGCTAAGTTGCCCCCAATTGCTGCTTCGGGAGAAACGTGCAATACCACCGTACCAAAGCCAGTGCCACTCATTCTTCCATCAGAAATACGCACCATATCAGTAATTCCTTTTTCTAACAATTTTGGTGGGAGCCCCATGTTGCCAACTTCCGGCATACCAGGATATCCTTTTAATCCAACATTTTTCAAAACCATAATATTGTTCTCATCGATATCTAAATTAGGATCAGCAATTCTTTCTTTATAATCATCAATGGTTTCAAACACTACAGCTTTACCCGTATGATGCATCAAATGTTTACTGGCAGCAGAAGGTTTAATCACAGCACCTTTCTCACATAAATTACCATGCAAAACAACGATACCAGATACTTCATTAAATGGATTTTCTAAACTTGAAATTACTTCTGCATCATAACAAGCACTTTCCGAATAATTTTCCAAAACTGTTTTTCCGTTTACAGTAACCGCATCTTTATTTAATAATGGAAGCATCGCTTTTATTACAGCAGGTAATCCACCAGCATAATAAAGGTCTTCCATAAAATATTTCCCAGAAGGTTGTAAGTTCACAATCAAAGGAACAGATTGAGAAAATAAATCCATGTCTTGCAAACTCAGTTCCACTCCCACTCTTCCGGCAATCGCAATTAGATGAATTACAAAATTGGTAGATCCACCAATTGCGGCATTTACTCTAATGGCGTTTTCGAATGCATTTCTTTTCAATATATCAGAAGGCTTTCTATCTTCTGCCACCATCTTTACAATTTCTCTGCCGGTTAATTGTGCCATAACTTTTCTTGCAGAATCCGGTGCAGGTATTGCGGCATTTTGAGGCAGCGATAATCCCAATGATTCTACCATGCAGGCCATTGTGGATGCTGTGCCCATTACTGCACAATGTCCGTCGCTTCTGCACATGCCCGCTTCAGCTGCAAGCATTTCCTGATCACTCATTTTACCCGAACGATTCGCTTCACTAAAAAGCCAGAGATCACTCGTGCTGATACTTTTTCCTTTAAATTTTCCTGTAAGCATCGCACCTCCTGATAAAACAATCGTTGGTATATCAACACTGCAGGCTCCCATCACTAATGCTGGTGTAGTTTTATCGCATCCGCATAAAAGCACTACACCATCGAGAGGATTTGCCCGAATCGATTCTTCCACATCAATGCTTACCTGATTTCGATATAACATGGTGGTAGGTTTCATCAAAGATTCACCCAACGACATTACTGGAAATTCTACAGGGAAACCGCCTGCTTCAATAATTCCACGCTTTACAAATTCAGCTAATTCTCTAAAATGAGAATTGCAGGGCGTTAATTCCGACCAAGTGTTACAGATCCCGATAATGGGTTTCCCTTCTAATTCATCCTGCGGAATTCCTTGTTTCTTAAACCAGGAACGATAAATAAATCCATCCTTACCCGAACGTCCAAACCAACCCCTGCTTCTTAATTCTTTTTTGCTCATAATATATTTTTTCTGAGGCCTTCTAATTGAGTTTGACTAATAATTTATATTCACTATTAAGAATGACAAGTTAATCAGAACTTCCCGAAATTTCAACATTCCGTATGCTGCATCTTAGTTAGCGCATGATTGAATTTAGCCTGATTTCACCATTTCCTTATAATAGCATTAAGATTAAAGCTGATGTTGTTTTCATAACACATTTTAATTAACTTCCATAACACATTCGGCAGCTGGCCCCTAATCATTCTTACAAGTTTCATATAACTCCTTAGGTAGGAAGAATCCCTATGTAAGTTTATTTAGGGTAAAAGAGCCGATTTCAAAAACTTATTACATAATCATTGCCATGAAATCTAAATCTATCAAAGGGAATGGGACTTCAGAAATACAGATTGCATTAGACAATTGTTTAAAAGATGGTTTTAAACCAACATTGGCCATTGTTTTTTTGTCAACCAAACAAGATATCCCTTCCATTTGTGGGATATTAGATTTGGCAGGGATAGCAATTTATGGAACAACCACACATGGAGAATTTACTGATCAATCTATCAGCTCAGGAGAAACTGCTATTTTATTACTGGATTTAAATGAACAATACTTTACTATTTATTTTGATGAATTTAAGGATGGCAATTATAGAGAAACAACAAAAGCCATCGCCACTAAATCTTTGGAAAAATTTGCAAACCCCTGCTTTCTAATCGCTAGTTGCAATCTAAACACAGATGCAGAAGAATTACTACATGGATTTGAAGATATATTGGGTAAGGGGGCAAATGTAAATGGTGGCATGGCAGGGGATGATTTTTCCTTCACCGGAAGTTCCGTATTCACCAATCATAAAATCAGCAACAACGGAATTGTAACCGTAGTAATTGATGAAGATAAAGTGAACATAAAAAGCAAAGCTACGAGTGGATGGAAGGCCGTGGGCACAGAAAAAACAATCACTAAAAGCGAGGGTAATCATGTGTACACGATTGATGATGTTCCCGTACTGGACCTGGTGATCAAATTCGGCGGACTCAAAAATGTGACTTCAGAAAATTTTTTATTGGAAACTTCCATTGCGTTGCCCTTTCAAATTCAACGTGAATCGGGTGATCCAGTGATGCGGTCGGGGCTTCTGGTTGATTGGAGTGACCGATCCTTTTATTGTGCGGGTACCATGACACAGGGCTCAAAAGTTCGTTTTTCCATCCCTCCTGATTTTGATGTGATTGAGAAAGTGATTCAGGGTTGTGAGCATCTGAAAGCAACTGAAATGCCGGAGGCAGACGCTATGGTAATTTATAGTTGTGCAGGGAGAAAGTTATCTCTGGGGCCATTGATCAATGAGGAGATCGAAGGAATCACAAATGTTTGGAATGTACCTATGGCAGGTATGTTTAGCTCTGCAGAATTGGGAAGAGCTACCAATGGAAATTTAGAAATGCATGGATTAACCGCTTGTTGTGTATTACTAAAAGAGAAATAATCAATCCCGGTATTACTTTTTTTCTTCAAACTGAAACTATATGAACAAAGATATACAGTCGATCACAGTTCTAGTAGAACAATCTAAAAACATGAGTGATGAAGAAAAAAATTCCATGCTCCTACTGTTGAAAAAAGCAAATAAAGAATTAGAACTTACCGCATTTAAATTGGAGCGTACAGAAAAAGTGAAGTACACCACAGGCATTCTTTTAGAAGAGACCATTGAGGAGTTAGAGCAAAAAAGAAAAGCAGTAGAAAGTCAAAATAGAGAACTCGAAATAGAAGCTGCATTGAATAATGTTCGCAGTCGTTCATTGGCCATGCAAAAAAGTGAGGAGCTGGGAGAAACCGCTTATCTACTTTTTAATCAATTACTAGGATTGGGTGAGATCCCTGATCAAGTAACTATTGGTTTGATAAAGGAAGAAGAAAGAACAATAGAATTCTGGATAACTATGGATGGCAATCAAGTAGATCGAAAAGTTCAGGCTTCCATTGATGAACCAACTGTGATGAATAAAATTTTTGTGGCATGGAAAGATCAAAAGAAATCAATCTTAATTGATATTTCAGGACAGCAGCTGCAAGATTTTATTCAATACAGAATAAGCATGAGTCAGTTCAGTGAATTGCAAAGTGCTGCTACGGATATAAAAGAAAATCGGAGGCTGATTTATGCTGCTTTTTTTTCCAAAGGTTTCATCACATTTTCATCTTCTGAACCTAAACCCATTGAAAGCTATCAAATTGTAGAAAGATTCGCTCATGCATTTGATGGTACGTATACGCGTTTTTTAGATCTGCAAAAAGCAGAATCTCAAGCAAGAGAAGCACAGATCGAAACGGCATTGGAAAAAGTAAGAAGTCGCTCAATGGGTATGCAGAAAAGTAAAGAGCTTCAAGATGTTATCCAGGTGATTTTCCAGCAATTTGAACAATTGAATTTTAAGATTAATGCTGCAAGTTTCAATTTGCTATTCAATGAAAGTGATGATCTAAGCGCATGGATAGCAAGTTCATTTCAGACCTATCCAACATTAATACATATCCCTTATTCAGACAATGAAGTTCAGAAATCGCTTAAAGAAGCTAGGAAGTACACATTGGATTTTTACACCCGAAATGTGAGTTATGATGAAAAAAATAAGTTCTGGGAACATTTTTTCAAATACGTGCCAATTCCTACAGAAAGACAAAAGTATCTACTAAGCTGCCCCGGGTACGCTGGTTCTATTGTCTTAATGAGCCATTTTGCACTAAACATCGTCAACTATGATGGTATTCCTTATTCGGAAGAGGAGAACGCGATAATCAAGCGCTTTGCTAAAGTGTTTGAACAATCCTATATACGTTTTCTTGACCTCCAGAAAGCAGAAGAGCAAACAAGAGAAGCACAAATAGAAGCTTCATTAGAAAGAGTGAGAAGTAAAACCATGGCAATGCATAATAGCCAGGATGTTGGTGAAACAGTTGTCACTTTATTTGATGAATTAGTAAAACTGGGACTGGATGAATTAGAAAGATGTGGTATTGGGATTATGCATGAACCTTATATCATGGAAGCATGGACGGCTTCAAAAACAAATGAATCGAAAGCGGATTTGGTGATTGGTCATATTGATATGAAAATACACCCTCTCTTCCAGGGCTCTTTTGAAGGATGGAAGCAAAAAAAAGAAGTATTTCAATATATATTGGAAGGTGATGACAAGATCAATTATTTAAATATCGTCAATGCTCAGCCCAACTACAAAGCCAGATGGGATAGAGCTACATTGTCGAACCGGTTTATTTTGACTGCTTTTTATTTCAATGAAGGATGTCTGTATGCATTTTCCGTAAAAGAACTTTCAGCAGAAACGGCAAAGATCATTACACGCTTTGCTGCAGTGTTTGGACAAACCTACAGGCGATATCTCGATCTGCTAAAAGCTGAGGCGCAAGCAAGAGAAGCACAAATTGAAACGGCATTAGAAAAAGTGAGGAGCCGTTCTTTGGCAATGCAAAAAGCAAATGAAATGGGAGAAGTATTGGCTACTGTTAAGAATAAAATGATAGAGTTAGATGTAAATTTTGAAACAGTAAATATTATCATTTTTTCCGAGGACAATGTTGACACTAAAATATGGTCATTAACTAAAAATGATTTAAAATATGATGATTTTACAGTTCCCTATGTTAATTTCTCTTTCACTAATGATGTATTATTAGCAAGGGCGAATCATGAGAGTATATTTTCAAAATGTTTTACTGGTGCAGAAAAAGAAGCGTTTCTGCATTATATGTTTGAACTAACTGATTTTAGGAAAGTGACTCCAGAAAGAAAAGAAATTGTAAAAATCGCCCAATATTATACCATTTCTCTTAGCATGGGTGATCGAATTGGCATTCAGCTAGTCAGTCTTACCAGAAATACTTTTACAGCTGAAGAAATTGCCATCTTAAATAAGTTCACAAAAGTTTTCGAACAGGCCTATATCCGTTTCCTAGATATTCAAAATGCAGAAATTCAGGCACTAGAGGCATTGAAACGCGCTTCGGTTGACAGAGTTCGTGCAGAGATCGCTTCCATGAGAACCAGTAATGATCTTGAAAGGATCACTCCCATCATCTGGAATGAATTAACTACCCTGGGCGTACCATTTACACGTTGCGGTGTTTTTATTATGGATGAAGAAAATCAGCAGATCCAAACCATGTTATCTACTGCTGAGGGAAAAGCCATCGCTTCTTTTCAGTTACCTTATGAAAATTCAGAGCCTTTAAAAGAATTGCTTCCTCACTGGCGTAAAATGGAAATATACCTGGAAAGCTGGGATGAAAAAACTTTTGTTGAATCAACTAAGATCTTATTACAGAGGGGTGCTATATCCTCTCCTGAAACATATGCAACAGAAAATCCTCCAACTAACCTCCATTTACATTTTCTACCTTTTTTACAGGGCATGCTTTATGTAGGAACTGAAGCTCCATTGAATAAAGATGAATTGCAACTGGTGCAAAATCTGGCAGATGCTTTTTCAATTGCTTATGCACGGTATGAGGATTTTAATAAACTGGAATCGGCCAAAGAACAGATCGAGAAAACCTTGAAAGATCTGAAAGCCACACAATCATTGCTGATACAATCAGAAAAAATGGCCTCTCTTGGTGAGTTGACTGCCGGCATTGCACATGAGATTCAGAACCCTTTAAACTTCGTCAATAATTTCAGTGAAGTAAGCACCGAACTTGTGGATGAAATGAATGAAGAAATTCAAAAAGGTAATCTAGAAGAAGCGCAACATATAGCTGCTGATTTGAAAGAAAATCTCTCCAAGATTAACCATCATGGAAAACGCGCTGGCGATATTGTGCGAGGAATGCTCCAACATAGCCGCAGTAGCAGCGGACAAAAAGAGTTAACAGATATCAATGCCTTAGCAGATGAATATTTACGCCTTGCATATCATGGATTAAGAGCGAAGGACAAATCATTTAATGCTACTATGATTACCCATTATGACCCCACTCTTGGTAAAGTAAATCTGGTTCCTCAGGATATTGGAAGAGTGATCCTGAATTTAATTACCAACGCTTTTTATGTAGTGAATGAAAAAAAGAAAATGGAAGCTTCCAATTATGTGCCTACGATCACAATTAATACCACAAAATCATCAAAAAATATACTAATTTCCGTAAGTGACAATGGAAACGGGATACCAAAAAACATATTGGATAAAATATTTCAACCCTTCTTTACTACCAAGCCTACTGGACAAGGAACAGGGTTAGGGCTGAGTTTGAGTTACGATATTGTAAAAGCACATGGTGGAGAATTGAAAGTGGAAACGAAAGAAGGGGAAGGGTCTGAGTTTATCATACAGATTCCATTAGTATAGCACAGCTCTTAAATATTGAATGAATTTTAAAATGTGTTCATGAAAAATATTGTTTGTCTAATTTTTTATGTGTTCTTGGCATCTTCTTTGCAAGCTCAAGTCAAAGTAACTTTCTTATTAAAGGAGAAGACCGCCATACAACATGATAGTATATTCATCACTGGTAGTTTTACTAATTGGGACTCCACTGTTAATAAAAACTATTTATTAAATACCATAGGTGATCATTCAAAATCCATCACTTTGAATTTAAAGGCTGGAGAAATTAAATACAAATTTCATAGAGGCA
>JBAXHC010000103.1:0-10953 GCA_037139075.1 Bacteroidota bacterium | reverse complement strand
CGATAATAATCTCCCTCACCCATCGCTCCTTTTGCTTCAACTACTTTTCTCATCCAAAATAATTGCTCTTTGTACATTTTACCTTTACCATAGATATCGGCAGCCTGATTCATATAGTTGAGCTTATTTACTCGAGAAGTATCATTACCAATGGCTTGTTCTAAATATCCAACAGTTTGTGCTTCATTACCTGGGAACTTAGATAACAATTTTACTGCTAAATCATAATCGGGAGATTGAATGTCCAATTTAGCATTGAAGAATTTCACCACATTATCTTTTGCTTTTAAAGAATCACCCAAACGATCATAGTTATAAGCGTATAACAAACTCAAACGAGGAACAGCAGCTAATCCAACAGATGCTTCAATTTCTTTTGCTTTTGCTAAAGATTCATTGTATTTACCAGCACGGAATAAGTACTCTGCATAAAAGAAATCGTTTAAAGGATCTTTATCCGCATATTTCAAAAAGTCATCTAAATAACTCTTCGCCTTAGCCACATCTCTGTTTGCATAGTAATTAAACAATTCCAAATAAGGTGCAGGGAATGCAGGCTCAGCCTGAATAGCACCATTAAAGAAAAGTTCTAAAGATTCTTTGTTATTCTGACTTTGGTAAATCTTACCAGTACGCCATTTTGCTCTGCCGCTTTTAGTATCGCGAAGGTCGGCTTCTTGAAAAGCTTTTACCGCTTCTCCACCATTCTCACCACCTAATTTCAAATAACAAACACCCATATTATAATAAATATCAGGGTTGTTTAAGTCGATAGTTGCAGCTTGTTTTAATTTTTCAATACCATATAAAGGATCGCCCATAGTGGATCCTCCCAAAGAGTTCGCAAAACCAATGGCATTAAGAATGTTAGCACTTGGCTTTCCTTTGTTTTTACCCTTAGTTTCAGTGGTGGTTGTAATTGCTTGCTCAAACTTTTGTTTTGCAGCGTTTACATTATTTCCGTCCAGGATATCTAGTGTACCCTGCCCAACCCAGATCAAAGGATCATTTACTCCATCCTGCAATGCTTTTTGGTATAAAGCCCTTGCAACAGCAACACCATCTTTCGATAATACTTCTCTGTTCTTAGCTACATTGGCGATACCCAACCAGTAAATTGCCTGTGGATCTTTTGGATTAGCATCATAGGCTTTTTGTAAAATCGCCTTTGCGCTGTTGTTTTTATATACATACTGTAACAACTTGACACCTTCAGGAACTGATTGTGCCATCACAAACTGTACTAGAAACAGCACTGCTAACATCATCGATACGATCTTCTTCATTGGTCGAAATTTATAATTGTTGTGTTAATCTGACTCTTTTATATTTCCTGATCTTACTTTAAAATTCATTTTTGCCGGGACCAGGAGTGCCCTTTTAAAAATTAATTGACCTCTTTCAAGACTCATGAAATTCATGAAGCCGGTTCCAAGGCCTGCTGAATTTTCTTTTAAAATATAATACATCGGTCTTGGTAAAGGATACTGTGCGTATGAAATGGTAGCCTGTGAAGGCTTTGCAAATAATCCCTTTTCTACACACCGAACGCATTCAACCAATGCCAATCGTATTTTTTTCAAGTTCTCTTGTTGTTTCGGATCATAGCTATCACCCACCCAACTCAATCCCACAAATCCAACCACATTCTCATTCTTAGAAACAATGTCAACTACATCCTCACTATTCTTTGAGGCAACCACATTAGCACCAAACGCTGCACCTCTTAAAATAGAATCTTTTAAAAAGCGAACAGTACTGGTTGCATTTTTCCCATCCATCACTGCAATCTTTTTGCTTTTTCCATTTAGAATATCTTTCAATTCATTGATGGTAAAAACACTATCTGCAGAAGCATGATTTACAATCACGGCTACTGCATCATATGCAAGAATTGCAAACTGTGGACGGTAACCTATACTTGATTCAAAGATCGAAGATTCATTTTTCGAAAGTCCTCTGGCGATTAATATCATCCTGGTACTATCGTTCTGTAAGTCTTTTAAGCACTCAACTTCTGGCTTATAGCTCACAATTATTTTTGTATCTGGAAAAGAAGAATGATGCACTTTTATCTGTTCTTCGATTACAGGCTTAAAACTTTCGTCAACACTAATTCGGATAGTTCCTTTATTAGGTGTATCCCGATCGTCTGATGAAGCTCCCCCCTTACCCTTACAGGCCGCAAAGAAAAGCAAAACAGCTAAAATCAAAAAACTATGTTTCATCCTTTCCTTCATCACTAATAGTCTCTCTTTATTCCCCTATACAATCTAAATCCTCCATACAAAATACAGATGCCCCCAAATAGGTATCTAAATGTGTCATCTACAGCCATAATTTGCTGAATTTTTAACTTTTCTGGAAACAACATTACAACTGCCATTCCTAAAATTAATAATGCCATTGCAAGATCATATGTCATCCGCATGATCGTATAACCTTTTTGCTGTCTATCTCTAAAACTCTCTTGCATGATACTACCAATTGAACAGGGTGGGCAATTTAGTCAATAATTGCATTGGGTAAACCAAAAAAAGTATGCAATTCAAAACAAAAACCTTGTTTTATACTTAGATTCTAAAATTTATTAATTCCATAACTAAAAAACAATAAATAAACTAATAATCGTTAGTAAAAAGCAGTGAAAAGATAAAAGATAAAAGTGAGGAGTAAAATTGCCACAGAGTGTAGCACTTAGCAGCTATCCCTATGAGTTTACTTATATTTGCGGCGATTAGTATTAGTATATGAGCAAACCCAGTTTACCCCAAGGTACCAGAGATTTTAGCGCAAGCGTAGTTAGAAAAAGGAATTATATTTTTCAAACCATCCGCACAGTGATGGAAAGCTATGGTTTTCAACCCCTGGAGACTCCTGCCATGGAAAACCTTGATACCTTAATGGGAAAATATGGAGACGAAGGTGATAAGCTCATTTTTAAAATCTTAAATAACGGACTCGATAACCCCGCAAAACTTGATCAGGCTAAACTTGAATTTGAAAAAGTACTTGCCGGGAAAAGTACAAAGGGTTTAACGGAACGAGCGCTGCGTTACGATTTAACAATTCCATTTGCAAGATATGTTGCCATGAATCATGCGCAACTCACGATGCCATTTAAACGATACCAAATTCAACCAGTATGGCGAGCCGATCGCCCTCAAAAAGGTCGCTATCGCGAGTTCTATCAGTGTGATGCCGATGTAGTGGGTAGCTATTCTTTATTGAATGAAGTAGAGTTAGCTAATTTATATGCGGAAGTTTTTAAATTATTAGGTGTAGACGTTACCATTAAAATGAATAACCGAAAAATTCTGGCTGCACTTGCTGAAATATCTGGTGGTGCAGATAAAATGGTTGACATCACAGTAGCGATTGATAAATTGGATAAAATTGGTTTAGAAAAAGTAAAAGAAGAATTAAGCGAAAGAGGTTTGAATGAGCATCAAATTAAAACTATCGAAACCTATTTATTGATTGAAGGATCGAACGATGAAAAAATTGCTTCTCTAAAAAAACTGATCGGCGAAAATGAAACCGGAAATAAAGGAATAGCAGAATTAGAATGGGTATTAAATTATCATCAACATAATTTTGTTAGCAAACACTTGCAGGCAGATTTTACTTTGGCACGGGGACTTAATTATTATACTGGAATTATATTTGAAGTGAAAGCAAACAATGCACAAATGGGTAGCATTGGTGGTGGTGGGCGCTACGATGATCTTACGGGTACATTTGATGTTCCAAATATTCCAGGTGTTGGAATTTCTTTTGGTGTAGATAGAATTTATGATGTGATGGAAGAATTGCAACTCTTTCCTGCAGAGGTTCAGACAGGAACAAAAGTTTTATTTTTCAATTTAGGTGATGCTGAAAGCAGAGCCGCTTATACATTAGTTCAGGCTCTTCGCAGCAAAGGCATTGCAGCAGAACTATATCATGAGAATAGTAAGTTTGATAAACAGTTTAAGTATGCCGATAAAAAACAAATTCCTTACGCCATTATTATTGGCAGCAAGGAATTGTTAGAAAATAGTGTGGTGATTAAAAATCTGTTGACAGGAGATCAGCAAAGCTTATCGAATGACGAATTGCTTTCTTTCGCTTTTTAAATAAAGTTGACGATCGATTAATGCAATAGCAGGAGTTTCTTTTACACCTTCTAAATGATAGCCCATTACATCAATTACAACGCCAGTAACTTTTTGATCGGTATTGCGTGTGTACTTGCCGGTGCCCTGATATTCAGGAATTGCAAAAGAATCTGGAGCTACTCTTTCTAAAGTACCGGTTCCTTTATCAGAACTAAAACTCAATTTTCCAGCTTCTGCCGTTACTGTAACATAGGAAACTATGCTGCCCTCAGGGAAATTAAACTTACCAGTATACTGCGCTAAACTGTCTTGCGCTTTTACAGAAAATCCAATTGCTAAAAAAGCAATAAATAGGTACGCGATTTTTTTCATATGGTTGTTCTTTTAAGGTGCTATTGTTTTAAGTCAATGAAAATAATAATTATTTTCTTAGTTCTCATGCCATTAATAAATCTTTAAAGCCCTTCATATATGATAGCAGCTCCCTGACCTACACCCACACACATCGTTGCTAATCCGTAACGAGATTTTGTCCGATACATTTCGTGCAATAAAGTGGTTGAGATTCTAACTCCACTACAACCTAATGGATGTCCTAGTGCAATGGCTCCCCCATTTACATTTACTTTAGTAGGATCCAATTCCAGTTCATCGATACATGCCAGACTTTGAGAAGCAAATGCTTCATTCAATTCAATCAAATCGATGTCTTGTATTTTTAAGTTGGCTCTTAATAAGGCTTTTTCAGTGGCAAGCACTGGCCCCATACCCATGATAGCAGGATCTACTCCTGCCACACCCATACTAACAATCCTTGCCATTGGTTGTAAATTAAAAAGTTTAACGGCTTCTTCACTGGCTAATAGCATAGAGGCAGAACCGTCATTAATACCAGAGGCATTCCCAGCAGTAACAGTTCCTTCACTATTAAATGCAGGTTTTAATTGTGCTAATTTTTCGAGCGATGTATGACGAGGATGTTCATCTTCATTGAACCAGGTGATTAAACGGTCTTCCGTCATCATTTCAACAGCCGCCAATTCATCCTCCCACTTATTGGCATCTTTAGCAGCAAAATACTTTTCTTGAGAGGTGAAAGCAAATGCATCCTGATCCTCCCGGCTGATCTTCCATTGTTTGGCTACATTCTCAGCCGTTTCCCCCATGGTATAGGGATGATATTGTTCGGCCAATGTTTTATTTACAAAACGCCAGCCCATGGTGGTATCAAATGTTTCAACCTTTCTACTCCAGGCAGACGTAGATTTTGAAGTAACAAAAGGGGCCCGAGTCATACTTTCTACCCCAGCAGCTATATATAATAGTCCCTCATTACACATAATAGCCCTTGAGGCATCCATGATTGCCTGAAGACCTGATGCACATAATCTATTAACGGTACTGCCGGCTACCGATACAGGCAAACCAGCTAATAATGCCGCCATACGGGCCACATTTCTATTGTCTTCGCCTGCCTGATTTGCGGCTCCTGCAATCACATCTTCAATTGCTGATGGATCAATACTGGGGTTTCGGCTCAATAAAACCCTGATTACATGTGCTAATAGATCATCGGGTCTAATTGTACTAAGTTTACCTCCATAACGACCAATTGGGGTTCTTACGGTATCAATTATATAACAGGTCTTCATCATATTCAACTAAACTTTCCTTGAAATTAGGGTGTTTTTAAAGGCACAAGTTATTATTTGTACATTAAAATTGTCCTTCCTTTTGCAAAAGGTATCTTTGCAGCATGAAGGAATCTTTAAAAAATATACGCCATCTCAGTTTAGCAGAGTTGGAAAATTATTTTGAAACAATCGGAGAGAAGAAATTCCGGGTTAAACAAGTACACGAATGGTTATGGCAAAAACATGCGCATAGCTTTGAGGATATGACCAATTTGAGTAAGGACCTACGTACTAAATTGGCGCAGGAATTTTCATTACCTGCTTTAAAAGTGAACCTGACTCAGGTTAGTGATGACGGCACTATCAAATCGCGTTTTAAAACATTTGATGGACATATGATTGAGGGGGTATTAATTCCTACCGCCGAAAGAAAAACTGCTTGTGTATCCTCACAGGTTGGGTGCAGCTTGTCATGTAAATTCTGTGCAACTGGTACTATTGATCGTAAAAGAAATTTAACCTACGATGAAATCTACGACCAGGTAGTTCTGATCAATCAGGAATCGGAAAAAGTACATCAGCAAAAATTAACCAATATTGTTTTCATGGGAATGGGTGAGCCATTGTTGAATTACAATAATGTATTGAAAGCCATTGATCGTATTTCTGCTGAAGATGGATTGTTTATGAGTCCGAAACGAATTACGGTTTCAACTGCAGGTGTTGCAAAACAAATTAAACAATTGGGTGATGATAAAGTGCGATTCAAATTAGCCGTGTCTTTACATGCCGCTACTGATAAAAAGCGGAATGAAATTATGCCCATCAATGAAACCAATAATATTGAAACATTGGTGGAAGCATTGAATCATTTTTATAAGCAAACACAAAACGAAATTACTTTCGAATATATCCTCTTCAAAGGTTTCAACGATAGTTTAAAGGATGCAGAAGATTTGGTAAAAATTTATAGAAAGGTTCCTGCCGATTTAATCAACATCATTGAATATAATCCTACTGATGCTTTCAGATTCACGAAGCCTGATGAACATACTACTACCGAATTCATGAACTATCTCGAAAGAAACAGAGTGAACTCGAGATTGCGTAAGAGCAGAGGAAAAGATATTGATGCAGCATGCGGTCAGTTGGCAAATAAATCAGCTAATAAATAAAACGAGTTGACAAAACCCTTTTTATTTATTGATAGCTTAGTCCAAACCCAAAATGATACAAAGGATTTTCGGAATCGTAAGGAACATCTTCTTTCTGCTTTTCAACTGCCACCATAGAGGATGGTAATTCAAAAGGAAGTTTTCCTGTAGGTTTGAATTTTCCGAAAACCAAATCGAGAATGATATTATCCTGACTACTAAAATCCCCAATTACTGCTTTACTAGCAGCGTTGATTTCAGGGAAAACAGCAGGTCTTTCCAAATTCATCACAGTTATTGTTGGTTTAGTTTGCATCAGTTTTAATAAATCTGCTTTTGTGGATTCATCGAAATCTAAATGACCCTGATGAAATATTTTTTGCATCAGATATTTTTCTTCCCCGGCTTTTAGTCCGTAAGGTGTATTGAGTTTCAAAATAATCACATCGGCATTCTTTGCTTCGGTTACCAGATGCGCATAAGGAGCCGATTCTTCTTTATTAAATCCCTGTAAATAAATTTTTGCAGTAGGTTTTAATGGAAGGATTGACTGATCATTTTTGAGCAGTATCAATGATCTTCTTTGTGCTTCTAAACCCTTCTCTATAAACTTTGCACTATTAACAATGGATGCATTTTCTGCCTTCAAATAAGGGTTATCGAAAAGTCCTAATCGAAATTTTTCTTTTAAAATTCTTTTCAGAGATTGATTGATTCTTTCTTCCGAAAGCTTACCTGTTTTTACCAATTTCACAATTACATCAGTAAGGGATTCGCCACCAAACATATCACATCCTGCATCCAATATTTTCAATATTCTTTCTTCCTGTGAAAGTTGTTCCACCCCATGTGCAGCAGCAGGTTTCACCATTAAACCAAAAAGTTTGGTATCTGAAATCAATGCCCAATCCGTGCAAATAATGCCATCAAAATGGTACTTATTTCTAAGCAAGCCAGTGATAATTTCTTTATTATATCCAAAGCCTACATCTTCTTTAGTTTGACCAACCGGAATTCCATAATAAGGCATTACTTGTGCCACATGTGCAGCAAAAGCTCCTTTTTCAAACGGAATTAAATGATAGGCAAAATTATTTCCCGGATAGGCTTGTTTACCAGGAGGAAAGTGTGCATCCATGCCGCCTTTTTGCGGACCACCGCCTGCAAAATGTTTTACCATACATTCTACACTTTGATGGTTAATGGTATCTCCTTGAAAACCTAGAATATAAGCTTTGGTCATTGAAGCAGCGAGTTCCGCATCTTCTCCAAAAGTTCCATTAATTCTAGCCCAGCGTGGCTCTGTTGCCAGGTCTGCCATGGGTGATAATGTTAAGCGAATACCCATCGCTAAATATTCTTGGCGAGCTATGTTTCCAAATTCTCTTGTCAATACTGTATCTCCTGCAGCAGCTAAGCCTAGCGTGGATGGCCATTTTGAAAAGAATGGAGTATAGATACTGGCGCCTGGTGCATTTGGAACACCATGCCTGGGATCTGATGCGATGGTCATTGGAATTCCCAGTCTTGTTCTTTCTGCAATTTTTTGAATGTTATTATTCCATTTAATCATCGCTTCGGGAGAAGGAGATTGCATGATATTTACATGCGTCATTTTTTTTCTGGCCACCATCTCCACATTAGATTCTAATAGCAATGAAAAAGGATTCGTAGGCGACATTACGTTGCTCAATTTTCCGGTGCTATTCATAGCAGTCATATTGATGAATAATGACCCGGCTTTTTCTTCTAGATTCATTTGCTTGATAAGATCATCAACCCTGGTATTTATTTCTGCCCTACTGTCTTCATAAATATCCAGTTTGCCATTTTTATTTAAGTCGCGAAAACGAATGCCATCAATTTGCAATATGGGCGCTTCTTTACCTAATAAATTCATATCCTTCAAAGACTCGCGGGAAGTCTTCACATAGTAATAGGTAAAGAAAATAATCACAACCAGAATAATTAACAAAATAGTAATCCCAAAAAACCTGAAAATCCTTTTCATATCAATCGTTTAAAGCATTCAAATATACCATAAAATATAAAAGACTACCTTCGCAGCTCCTGTTGAAAAACAGCAAAATATATAACATGCAAAAAAGAACAGACAATTTCGACAAGTTCGGACAGAAAAGAGGCAGTGCCATTAAAGAAGAATACCGCCAGGCAAAAAAGAAAATAAAGGCAGAAGCCCGCGCAGCAGGTGAAGCATTACGATTGAAAAAGAAAAATGCCAAACTCGGCATTGTTACCGAAGAACCCAAAAAAGCAGCACCGAAATTCCCTAAAAGAGCCCCTGGGGCCAATAAGGCAGAATATCATGAGCGTAAAGAAAATTCCAAGAATATTGGAAAACCTGCGCCCCGTTCTAAGCCCGAAGCAAAGGATGCTACACCAAGAGATCCTGATGCACCGCGTTCAAAAAGAGCTGGCGCACGTCCTCCAAAGTCAATGAGAGAAGCAGGGTTTGTTCCTAATAAAGACGGTGGGAAACCTGGATTTAATGGAAGACCTGCTGTAAGAGATAAAGATGCACAAGACAAAGAGCAAGTAGATAGTAATTCTCCAGATACAGTGATGCCACTGAATAAATACATAGCCCATTCAGGTGTATGCGGAAGAAGAGAAGCGGCAGAATTAGTGAAAACAGGAAAAGTAACTGTAAACGGAGATAAAATATTTGAACCAGGTTATAAAGTTTCAGGTAGGGACAAAGTTGTAGTAAAAGACAAACAGGTATTTCTTCAAAAGAATTCAGTGTACATTCTGCTCAACAAACCCAAAGATTTTTTGACAACTGCCAATGATCCGCAAGGAAGAAAAACAGTGATGGATATCGTTAAGTCTGCAACACAAGAAAGAGTGTATCCAGTAGGACGATTAGATAGAAACACGACAGGTGTTTTATTGTTAACGAACGATGGAGAACTTGCACAGAAATTGACTCATCCTTCTTACGAGGTAAAAAAGATCTATGAAGTAACACTTGACAAAGCTGTTACCAAAAAAGATATGGAAGCAATCGTATCAGGTATCACATTAGAAGATGGTTTAATTGTGGCAGACTCAGTAGCATATGCAGATGCGAAAGACAAGACGGTGGTGGGCATTGAAATACATAGTGGACGTAATCGTATTGTTCGACGCATATTTGAGCACTTGGGCTATGATGTAAAAAATCTGGATCGGGTGATGTTTGCAAACCTTACTAAGAAGAATGTAGAACGCGGTAAATTCCGTTTCCTGAACGAAAAAGAAGTTAGGTTACTAAAGTTCATGAATAAAGCATTTGTACGCAAGTCGGCAAATACTATTAGTAACGAAGACACTTTTGAATAGAAAGATCCTATGCACCTCGACATTATTTTCGAAAACGAACAGTTCATTGCTATTAATAAACCATCAGGCTTATTAAGTATTCCCGACCGTATGGGAAAGGATATTTCTTTGAAAGATATACTCAAAGAAAAGCTGGGAGCTATTTATACGGTTCACCGTTTAGATAGAGACACTAGTGGTATCATCGTGTTTGCCAAATCGGAAGAAAGTCATAAAGAACTTTCTGTTTTGTTCGAAGGCAGAACCATGGAAAAATATTATGTAGGATTGGTATATGGAAACATGATGACTCCGAAAGGAAGCATTGATGCCCCCATTATGGAACATCCTGGTAAGGCTACTAGAATGATGACGCATGCGAAAGGAAAAGTTTCGCTTACTGATTATGAAGCATTAGAAACATTTCGTTCTTATTCATGGGTGCAATTTCAAATTCATACAGGACGTACACATCAGATCCGTGTACACATGCAACATATTGGGCATAGTATTGTTTGCGATCCGATTTATGGTGATGCAAAACCCATTTTATTATCGGCATTAAAACGCAATTTCAAATTGGCAAAGATAGCAGATGAAGAGCGCCCGATACTAAACAGACTAGCACTTCACTCGCATAGATTAAAATTTACGCTGAACGATGAATCCTTTGATCTTGAAGCAGAAGTGCCAAAAGATTTAAGAGCTGTGTTGCAGCAGTTGAGGAAGTGGAAGGGGTAG
>JBAXHC010000102.1:0-10991 GCA_037139075.1 Bacteroidota bacterium | reverse complement strand
GAAAAGGGCTTTAGCCCTAACGCTGTGCGACATCTAGATAATATCAAATATTCTCCATCCCCCAGATCCACTCAATTTGTAGTTGCGCATTCCTATCATTATTAAATAAATTCAACAGTATGGGTTTCCTGACTTGCTTTTCCTGTGGGGTAAATGGTTTCTCGAATAAACCAGTAATCACTTGTTGAAATTCATTTTTGGTATTTGCTAAGTGGCATAAACTTTCTAATTGAGTGCCAGCTATTGTAGCATCATTAGCCACGCAATGTTTTCCATTGCTTAACGCATTCAAAAGTTTTACTTTCATGCCCGTTTTGGTATAGGAAGGAATCAGATTTATGTGGGCCTTGGTAATCATATCCTGCATTTCTTTGTCAGAGGGATTTTCAACAATACAAGTATGACTTTGCTGATGTGCAATCTCTATCAATTCATCAGATGGATTTTTCCCGGCAATTACCAAGGGAAGTTTTAGATCAAAGAAGACTTCTTGTAATAGCCAGGTTGCAGCCTTCTCATTGGCGTCAATGCTAAGGTCGCCATGGTATAAACAATAACTACCCATACCTTCTGAGCAACTCATATCCCAACTTGGTATATATAAGGGTAACAAATCAATATGAGTACATCCAAATTCATTTCGATATACTTCATTGTCCTTTTCTGTTACACCCCAGAATTGTACCTTCTTGGCTAAATCTGATTCATACTTTCTTAGTAATCTGCTTTCATTCCAGTAATACAGTTTACGGAAAATCGATTTAGTACTTTTACTAAGATCCTTGTAATACTGATATTCTACATTGTGAAGTCGCACATAGAGTTTTCTTTGTTTGAAGCGTTCATCAAAAACCAGATAAGTACAATGAACCCCCTCCATTAATATTGGATAATCATCCAGTAAAAGATTTTTTAATAAATCCTCATTTCTTCTACTCGCAACTATATATGGCAATTTTAGTGAGATGGCTTTATGACCTATTTCGCGGGGATAATAGTTGACTGACTCACAATATTTGTTCAATTCTTCTTGCTGCCCCCGACCATAATCAAAACAATGCAAATGAATTTTAATGCCTTCTGCATGTAATGCCACCAATTTATAAAACACATCTACTATTCCTCCATAATTGGCTGGGTAGGGAACATTAAATGAAATGATATGTAAGGATTTATTCAAGTAGATTTTTGAAATACGTTTTTGTAAAAGGAAATTAACTGTTTTTCTTCCTGATCCCAGTTTAAATGCTTTCTAGCTTCTAAACAATTTAATCTGAGCTTATCGTATAGAACATGGTCATCTAATAATTTGTTCAATGCGTCAGCAATTGTTTTTGGATTTGTATCTGGAATCAGATAGGCAACGTCCCATTTTTGATTGATGGCCCGGTATTCTGGAAAATCAACACAAAGCTGAGGTACGCCCGCCATGATATAATCAAAGAAACGATTAGCCAGACTATGAACCTGACTCAATCCAAGATCATCAAATAGGGTGATACCAATTGTTGCCTGGCCTGTAATCTCTTTTAAAATGTTGGGGGGAAGCGGTTGAAATACTTCTATTTTATGTTGAAGTGTATATTCGTAAATTAATGATTTAGTTTGATTTATGAAATTTCCTGTACCATAAATTTTTAATTTTACAGGTACATTTTGCATAGCTGGAATCAGTTGTTCAAAACAGCGGCCTTCATTCACAGCTCCTTGATATAGAATGAAAGGTTCATTCGAAGTTTTGCCATTGTAAGGCCTATTTAAGGGCAGATTTCTGACAATGGCATATTCTGCCCCATAAACTGATTTAAAAGCATCTGCAATCCATTGATTCACAGTATAACCCCATGTAAACTTAGGTACTGCAAATTTTTCAATGGCTAACCAGATACGTTTCACATGTGGGCGCGTAGCTACTTCTTTTTGCTCGGTAAAGTATTCATGTGCATCGTAAACTCGAGCGCAACCCTTTAACGCACTGGCGAAATAACAGGCTAAAATGGTATCTAAATCAATGGCGCAAATAAGATCGGTCTTTTTGAAAAGTAGGTAAAAGAATAAACGGAGGTTGTATTCAAAATAAAAAAATGGTCCCTTTTGAAACCAACAATTCAATCTTACCTGTTTGAATTGTTGAGAAGATAGTTCGGAGCTTTCTTTTATATTCCTGCCAATTAACCAAACATCAAAACCCTCCATCGACAAGGAACTGCAGATTCTTTGCATGCGCTGATCGAAGCTCAATTCATTTGTAACAGTGAAAACTAGGGTAGGCAAATTGGAGTGACTTTTGTGTGTTCAAATATAGCCTGTTATAACAAATTTTAAGCAGGTAATTAGAACTAAAATTATTTTCAAGTAAATCACATAAGTATATTGTTAATCAATTAATTAAGTGAATATTTAGTAATTAAAATTTAATTTCAAGTCTTTTTCTCCACCTATTATGCACAGCATATAATTTTGAATCGTTTTTCTTCCTCTTTTCTTGTATGTTCGTATACATAAATAGGAAAACTGTGAGATTAAAATCGCTAGAAATAAAAGGGTTTAAAAGCTTTGCCGACAAGACAGTAGTTAGTTTTGATGAGGGAATTACAGGCATTATTGGACCAAATGGTTGTGGAAAAAGTAATATCATCGATAGTATTCGTTGGGTTATTGGGGAGCAAAAAATTTCTGCTTTAAGAAGTGAAAACCTGGAAGCGTTGGTTTTCAACGGAAGTAAAACAAGAAGCCCGAGCGGTTTGGCTGAAGTAAGTCTGACTTTTGAAAATACCAAGAATCTGTTGCCAACAGAATTTAATACTGTTACAGTTACGCGTAGATTTTATAAAAATGGAGAGAGTGAGTATCGCTTAAATGATGTTACCTGCCGGCTGAAAGATATACATAACCTATTCTTAGATACAGGAGTAAGTACCGATAGTTATGCTATTATCGAATTGGGAATGGTAGATGATATTATTAAGGATAAGGAAAATAGCCGCAGACGAATGTTGGAACAGGCAGCTGGTATTACGATATACAAGACTCGTAAGAAGGAAGCCAAATCAAAACTTGATGCAACAGAACAAGATTTAGCACGTATCGAAGATTTGCTTTTTGAGATCAATAACCAACTCAAAACCCTCGAAAATCAGGCAAAAAAGGCTGAAAAATATTTCGAGATAAAGAAAGACTATAAAGAGCTTTCAATAGAGTTAGCCAAAGCATCATTGGAAGGTTTCAATATAACTTATCACGATTTAAACGAGCAGCAGAATCTTGAAACAGATAAGCGCGTTCAATTAGAAGCTGAAATTGCAACTGACGAAGCCGCCATTGAACAAGAGAAATTGGGTTTTATAGAGAAAGAGAAGTCCTTACAAACCATGCAACATGCTTTCAATGATTTGTTGCAGAATCTTCGGGGCAAAGAAAACGATAAGAATCTGGCTACTCAAAAATTGCATTATCTGAAGGAAAAAGAATCCGGCTTAAAGGAATTCCTGGATAAGGCAACAGGTCAATTAAAAACCATTAGCGATTCTATTGAGTATACTCAATTACAAGTAGGGGAAGAGGAAACCAAATTGCAAGACTTGCAAGACAGGTCTGAGACTTACAAAATGGATGTGGAAGATAAGCGCCGCATTTTTGATGAGCGCAGAACTGGAGTAGATGCTTTGAGAGGACAGTTCCAACAAATTCAACGCAATCAGTTTGATGCAGAGAAAAAAGTGGCTGTTGCTGATACCAGTATTCAAAACTTACAGCGTGCTCAAACACAGCAAATAGACGAAAAGCAAAACAGGCAATATCAGTACGAGCAATTAACTGTTGAATTAGAAGAAAAGGAAGCCACTTTAGAAGCCAGACGAGCAGACTTGTTGAACTTACAAAATGAGCAAGAGAAGACAAAAGAGTTGATTTTTGAAACCCAGGCTCAGATGGAAGCATTGCGAAATGAGTTGGCAGAAGAAAGCCGCAAGCTCGATTCTAAGCGCAACGAATTTGCATTATTGAAAAGCTTGATCGACTCGATGGAAGGTTATCCTGAAAGCATCAAGTTCTTGCATAAGAATCCGGAATGGAATCATCAGGCACCGATTTTATCTGATATCATTTATGTGCAGGAAGAATTCCGTGCTGCAGTTGAAAATGTATTAGAACCATATCTGAACTACTATGTGGTGAAAGATCTGCAAGAAGGTTTGCAGGCAGTTCATTTATTGGATAATAATAAGAAGGGTAAAGCAAATTTCTTCTTGTTGGATAAATTTAAAGACAATCAAATAGAATCACATCAGCCTGCCAATACTATCAAGGCCTTAGATGTTATTGAAGTTGATGATCAATATTTGCAATTAGCTAACTATTTGTTGGGTAATGTGTATATCGCAGAAAACGAAGAGGCATTAACCAATAGCAATGGTGCTATTGTTTTGGAAAAAACAGGTAAGTATGTAAAAGGAAAATACACATTAACAGGTGGAAGCGTAGGAATATTTGAAGGTAAAAAAATTGGTCGTGCTAAGAACCTTGAAAAATTACAGGACGAAATTATTCTTCAGGATGCAGTAGTAAATGCATTGAAGAACGAAATCAAAATAAAGCATAACGACGTGATGCTTTATAATGAGCGTTTGAAAGATACTGCTATCAAACAAACAGAAAACGAAATCAATCAATTAACCAATCAATTGTTTGCAGCGCGTAATAAATTTGAGAATCTTCAAATGGCTCAAACTGCTGGTCAGCAACGCTTAGAAGATATTGAACTGCGTTTACTGGATGAGCAAGAAGCAATTGCAGAAACAAGAGATGCTTTAATTGGGTTGAACGATCAATTATTTGCTACGACTGAGGAAATGAAAATGGTGGAGCAAGACTACCAATTAGCTGAGCAGGAATACAATTATGCTTCGGTACAGTTCAATGATATCAATCTTCAATTAACACGTCAGCAAAGTAAAATCAATAGTTTAAAACAAGAATTGGTTTTCAAAGAAAATCAATTAAACGATTTGCACAATCAAATCGCGGAAAATACCAAACAACTATCAGAAGCTTCCGGAAATATTGAAGAGAGTGAAAATGCTAAATTAACAGCAGAGCAGGAATTGGTAGAATTACTTAGAAATAAAGAAGTAGAAGAGAAAGTATTAGGCGAAGCAGATCAGGCTTATTACAACTTGCGTAATATTTTGCAGGAGAAAGAGAGCACGTTGAGAATGAAGGTGAAGAGTAAGGAAATGATCGATCATTTGGTTACTGAAATTAAAGACAGGCTCAATGAATTGAAATTGCAGTTGGCTGGAATGAAAGAGCGATTGAGTGTTGAATTTAAAGTAGAGTTAGATGATATTTTAGATCAGCCAAGAAATTCAGAAACGCCAGTTGAAGAACTACAAGGCAATTCAGATAGAATGCGTAAGCGTTTGGAAAATATTGGTGAGGTTAATCCAACTGCAATAGAAGCTTATACCGAAATGAAAAAGCGTTATGAGTTTATTTTGGAACAGAAGAACGACCTGGTATCTGCAAAAGAAAGTTTATTGCAAACGATTCAAGAAGTAGAAGCTACCGCTAATCAGCAATTCTTAGACACATTCAATAAGGTTCGTGAGAACTTCCAGAAAGTATTTAAAGCATTGTTTACGGAAGAAGATACTGCAGATATGATTTTGGTAGATCCAACCAACTTAGCAGAAACCGGAATTGATATTGTTGCGAAACCAAAAGGTAAACGTCCATCTTCGATCACTCAATTGAGTGGAGGAGAGAAGACATTAACAGCCACTGCTTTGTTGTTTGCTATTTATTTAATTAAGCCAGCACCGTTCTGTATTTTGGATGAGGTTGATGCTCCATTGGATGATGCCAACGTTGGTAAGTTTACACAGATGATTAAGAAGTTCAGTGACAACTCACAGTTCATTATTGTAACACACAATAAACAAACGATGAGTTGTGTGGATGTGATCTATGGTGTTACTATGCAAGAACCTGGTGTGAGCAAATTAGTACCGGTTGACTTTAGAAGTTTAGCGAATTAGTAAATAATAAATCTCAAAAAAAGACTTATCGAGGAAACTTGATAAGTCTTTTTTTTAAATGTAATCATTTGTACAAAGGCTTATTTATATTATACCTGGTTTGTTTCGGAACCTACCTGTTGTTTACCAGACAACCTGATTATTTTGATGGTGAAAAAGTTCCCGCCACTATATTTATGGTAAAAGATAGTGCAACTTCAAAGTTGATTTCTGTAGCAACATTTTCAAATGGATATCAGAACTTCAGCGTGAAGGCAGATTATTATTTGAGGTCCTGGAAATCAGGGGAAAAAACAGAAGTGATCTATGAAACAGAACATCCTGAAAAGGGTACTATCTATAGTTTTTGGGGATATTGGATCGGTTTGGGTGAGCTGATAGCTTCTATTTTTTTTATTGTATTAAGCTATCAGATTGCAGTTTCAATTACAAAAAATCCAACTCCCGAAGCATTGATCGAACAGTTGGATTATAAGGAGCCGAATAAGCCCAGGTATGATTAATATTATCTTTTGAGTAATCGCTTGATCTCTTTATCTACATCCCTTCCTTTGATGGTTTCTCTTTTATCGTAATTCTTTTTACCGCGACCAATTCCAATTTCTACTTTCACCAGATTTTTATCTGTAAAGAAAACTTTTAAAGGAACAATAGTATAACCCTTGTCCTTCATTCGGTTTTGTAGTTTTTTTAATTCTCTTTTATTCAACAACAACTTGCGGTCGTGTACTTCAATATGATTGTTATCGCTACCGTGAGAATAAGATGCAATAAAAAGGGCTCTCACCCAAAGCTCGCCTTTATCGAACAAACAGAAAGAATCATTGAAACTAACTTTGCCCTCACGGATTGATTTTACTTCAGTGCCCATTAATACAATCCCAGCTACGAATTTTTCTTCAATAGCATAATTAAAATAAGCCTGCCTGTTATTCATTTCCTTAGTCATACCGAGCCAACTGGGCAGATTTAATGGGGTTGATTATTTCCTGAGAAGACTAATCACTTGAGACAATTTATCCCTTAATATTTTTCTATCAACAATGAAATCAAGGAAGCCATGTTCCAATAAAAATTCACTGCGTTGAAATCCTTCGGGCAAATCGCGTTTGATAGTTTCTTTAATAACTCTTGGTCCCGCAAAACCAATCAAGGCGCCTGGCTCTGCAATATTCATATCGCCGAGCATTCCAAAGCTGGCAGAGATTCCACCAAATGTAGGGTCGGTTAATAAAGATATAAAAGGCAATTTAGCATCACTCAATTGAGAAAGTTTGCCACTTGTTTTTGCTAACTGCATCAAACTAAATGCACTCTCCATCATGCGAGCACCGCCACTCTTACTGATTACTAAATAGGGTAGACGATGTTTAATACAATAGTCAATAGCCCGACTGAATTTTTCACCCATCACCGAACCAAGTGATCCACCAATGAATTCAAAATCCATACATGCAATCACCAGACCTTCGCCATTAATGGTTCCTACTGCTACACGCATACTGTCTTTCAAATCAGTTTTTGAATGAATATCATCCAGACGTTTCTGATAAGGTTTCAGGTCAGTAAATCCTAGCGCATCCTTACTTCTGATATTAGAATACAATTCTTTGTATTCTTTATTATCAAAGAGAAAATCGTAATACTCTTCGCTACCAATACGATGATGATAATTACATTTAGGACATATGTATAAATTCTCTTTTAATTCAGTAGTGGTACATATAAAATTACATTCCGGACATTTATTCCAAAGTCCTTCTGGCGTCTCCTTTTTATCTGCTGTAGAGGTAAGAATTCCTTTACGGATTCTTTTGAACCATCTAGGCCGATTCCCATCACCTCCCTGCGTTTCATCGCCTGTTAAATTCGATTCAAGGTCTTCTTCACGTTCTTTTTTCATAATAGCTTGATACAATTGGGGCGGAAAGATAATATTTTTTTAACCAAGGGCACAAAAAAACCGCCCCGAATAAGTTCGGAGCGGTCCATTCTGTTTAACTCTTATGCGTTCCTATTCAGACAGTTAAGGTCATTAAAGGCAACTTCCAAACGCTTAATAAAATTCTCTTCACCCTTACGTAACCATACGCGAGGATCATAGTATTTTTTATTTGGTTTTTCAGCTCCTTCAGGATTACCTAATTGGCTTTGCAGGTAGGCTTCATTCTTAGTATAATATTGTTGGATACCTTCCCAGAATGCCCATTGCATATCTGTATCGATATTCATCTTAATAGCTCCGTAACTGATGGCTTCGCGAATCTGATTTTGAGGAGAACCACTACCACCATGGAATACAAAATAAACAGGCTTTTCTTTAGTGCCTAGTTCTTTTTGAATATAGTCTTGACTGTTTTTCAAGATCTCAGGTCGCAATTGAACATTACCCGGACTATATACACCATGTACATTACCGAATGCAGCAGCTACTGTAAATAATTTACCAACTTTACTTAATTCAGTATAAGAGTACGCAACGTGTTGTGGTTGGGTATATAATTTGTCGTTTTCTACATCACTATTATCAACACCATCTTCTTCACCACCAGTAACACCTAATTCAATTTCAATGCTCATACCAAGCGGAGCCATTCTCTTATAGAATTCTACGGATGTATGTATATTTTCTTCCAAAGGTTCTTCAGATAAATCCAGCATATGTGAACTGAAAAGAGGCTGACCTTTTTCTTTGTGAAATTGTTCACCCGCATCAATCAAAGCACTGATCCAAGGCAACCATTTTTTGGCAGCGTGGTCGGTATGTAATACAACTGGTACACCATAATATTTTGCAAGGGTATGAACGTGCAATGCACCAGAAATAGCACCTTGAATATTGGCTTGTAATTCGTCGTTCTTCATTCCTTTACCAGCAATGAACTGAGCACCGCCATTAGAGAACTGAATAATTACTGGAGAGTTTACTTTAGCTGCAGTTTCTAATACGGCATTGATAGTATTAGTACCAATCGTATTCACTGCAGGTATTGCAAAATTGTTTTCTAAAGCATCATTATAAAGGGCTTCTAGTTCGGCACCGAATAATACCCCGGCTCTGTATTTGCTCATGTTTAATTTATTGTTTTATTGGATGTTTTTTTAAACTTTTATGGATGGTAAATATACGTTTATTAGCCCAAACGCTTGTTAGCTTTGTATAGATTGTAAGGAGTGCAAACAATCGATTCTGATAAATGATTATTTAGCCAGACTTTGAATCACATCGTATTTTGTAACGATATGAAAATCGCCTTTTTCATCCTTGGCTAATACGGCACCATTTTCTTTGGTAATTAAATTTCCCAAACGCTCAACTGGTGTATCGAATGCCACAATTGGATAAGCAGCTTCTAATACCGATGCCACTGATTCATTTCTAATTTCTGGATTGGTAAAAACTTTCATAAACAAACCAGTTTCACTCACGGCACCAATCAATTCTCCTTTGGATACTACAGGAATCTGTTCAATATCGTATTTCTTCATTAACTCAACTGCCTGAGAAACAGTAGCAGTTGGTTCTACTGTAACAAGTCTTTTACTGCTTCTTCCGCTCACGATATCCTTGAATGTTTTTACATCCAAGAATCCTCTTTCCATCATCCACTCATCGTTATAAATTTTTGCTACATATCTACTTCCATGATCATGAAAAATACATACTACCACATCTTCTTTTTTAAGATGGTCTTTCAATTGCATCACGCCCTGTAAACAGCTGCCCGCACTGTATCCACAGAAAAGGCCTTCTTCTTTTGCAATGCGTCGGGCCATTACAGCGCCATCTTTATCTGTTACTTTTTCAAACAGATCGATCAGGCTCATATCATAATTGGCAGGAACAAAATCTTCACCAAAACCTTCAGAGATATAGGGATAAACTTCCTTCTGATCTTCTTCACCAGTTTCGAAATATTTTTTTAATAGGGAACCATAACTATCGATGGCCCAGATTTGAATAGCCGGATTTTTTTCTTTGAGATATTTTGCAGTGCCAACAATTGTTCCACCAGTGCCTGTGGCAACAACTAAATGAGTGATTTTACCTTCGGTTTGTTCCCAGATTTCGGGACCAGTTTGCTCATAATGCGCCAAACGGTTTGCGAGGTTATCGTATTGATTCACATACCAGGAGTTAGGAACTTCCGTGGCCAGTCTTTTCGACACAGAATAATAGGAGCGGGGATCGGAGGGCTCCACGTTTGTAGGGCACACAATTACTTCTGCACCTACAGCTTTAAGTATGTCAGCCTTTTCTTTCGATTGTTTATCGGTAGTAGTAAAAATGCATTTGTATCCTTTTACCACTGCGGCAAGGGCTAGACCCATACCAGTATTTCCACTAGTGCCTTCAATGATGGTTCCGCCAGGTTTTATTTTACCTTCCTGTTCTGCCACTTCCAGCATTTTTAAAGCCATGCGGTCTTTAATGCTGTTACCAGGGTTGAAATACTCCACTTTGGCTAAAACCGTTGCTGGAATATCTTTTGTGATCTTGTTGATCTTAATAAGGGGGGTATTGCCAATCGTCTCTAATATATTATTCAACCACATAAACTAACACTTGTTTGCGACAAAGATATAGTTTTGAACACACTCATTCAGCGTGTTTGGCTAATAATTAGGCATTCTTAAACTAAAGCCCATTAATCAAACGAATCACACCTGTAGTTTGATGTTGACCACTCATGTCATTTGTATTTTCAACTTTCACTGTGTTATTTTCTTTTGGAGCATCATTGTGCAAATAAGCATAAGTGATAGCAGGAACAAAAGCGATGATTGCGAAAAACTGTACGGTAAATAGGAACTTTCTCATAAAATTGTTTTTAATTGTTGTTGTTGTTTTACTTTGATAGAACAAAGATATAGACAATTTTAGAACTATGCAATACATAATACCGTAGAAAGGATAGTAATAGTCTTACTAAAATAATGTGTTTTGCTTTG
>JBAXHC010000101.1:0-11025 GCA_037139075.1 Bacteroidota bacterium | reverse complement strand
TATAATATGGCATCAATATAGACCATAAATTAATGAAAGCGTTTAGGTCTTATATTTAGGTTTGTATTGAAATAGAAAAATTGAATCAAAAATAAAATAAGTATGAAAAAAATCTTACTCCTATTGGCAGCATATATTTTATGGAATGGCTCCCTGTTTGCAAAAAACATCATGGTTAAGAATGAAACGGAACTCATTGCAGCCAACGCCAATGCAGCGCCTGGCGATTTCATTATTTTAAAAAATGGTATTTGGGAAAATATTTCAATTAAACTTACTTGTAATGGGTTGATGGGCAAACCGATTTATGTAAAAGCCGAAACTCCAGGAGGCGTTATCATTAAAGGAAAAAGTAGTTTGCATATTGGAGGAAATTGGATTGTGGTGGATGGATTGAATTTTACAGAAGGCTATTCATTAAATGGAAATGTATGGGATTTTAGTGTTGGAAAACAGGTAGCCAATAATTGCCGTATTACGAATTCTTTGATTCGTTCATTCAATGATCCAAACAGAATGGTAGAGAATTATTGGGTGGCGTTTTATGGTAAGAACAATAGAATTGATCATAATAATTTTATTGATAAAACAAATCTTGGCGTGTTAGTGGCCGTTTTATTAGACGACGATCGCAGTCGTTTAAATAGCCATAAAATTGATAGTAATTATTTTGGATTAAGAAAACCTTTGGGTAGTAATGCAGGCGAAATTATTCGAATAGGAGTTGCAGAGCATTGTACATTTTATTCAAACACACAAGTGGTAAATAATTTGTTTGAACATTGCGATGGAGAAACAGAAGTTATTTCTATTAAATCTTGCGGAAACCTTGTAAGGAACAATGTTTTTAAAGAGTGCCAAGGTGCTGTTGTTTTAAGACATGGTAATAACAATACAATTGAATCGAATTTGTTTCTTGGCAATGGTAAAGAAGGTTCGGGTGGTGTTCGTGTAATTAATGAAGGCAATTGGATTGTAAATAATTTTTTCTCTAATTGTAAAGGAGAAGGTTTTAGGTCTCCGCTTGCCCTAATGAATGGGGTATTTAATTCTCCACCCAAAAGATACTTACCAGTGCGAGATGCAGTTATTGCCAACAATACATTTGTTAATTGTACGCCATTTAGTGTTTGTGAAGGAAGTGATTCTGAAAGAACTGTATCGCCACAAAACGTGTATATATTAAATAATCTTTTTTATTCAGATAAGCCAGCTGTAACCTTCCAGTATTTTGATAAGTTAGATGGCATCTATTTCAAAAACAATATGGTTAATGAAAAAATAAAAAAAACAATTGATAATGGATTTGATCAAAAAACTTTTGTTCTTACAAAATTACTAGGGAATGATTTTCCATCATATACTGCTAGCAAAGCAAATATAGATTTGCCCGATTCAATTAAAAATCAAGTAGCACAACGATTACAGAACGGTTTTAGAAATACCATTGGATGTGCAGGCGCATTATTTATTGAAGCACTAGAAAAGCAATCTCATCAATTAGGAATGCACTGGAATGAAGCTGTTACAAAGGATCAAAACAACACGCCAGTAGTTGTGAATTGCAAAGATGCAGCCGCTGTTTATCAGGCAATAAATTCCAATGCATCAAATTTGCAAATTGTGTTAACGGGTACAAATTATGTTTTTGACCATCCAATTAATCTTATCAATCAAACAAAAATCAGTAGTCAAAAACAAAACATACACTTTCAAACAAATAGTAATTTGCCATATCTATTTAAAGTTACTGCAAACAAAAGATTCGAGTTGTTAAATTGTATGATTGACGCGAAGGGTTTACAAGCCAAAGAATTTATTATGGCCGACAGTTCGGGTGAATGTATCCACTTTACAATCGCAATAAAAAATTGTAAAATTTCTAACTTAACAAATAATAGTTTTATTAAATCAGGAAGGTCTTCTTATGCAGATTCAATTAGTATTCATCAAACTATTTTTAGTGCTAATACAACCACTTTATTTTGTATGAATGAAGAACCAGAGAAGAAAGGATATTATAATGTAGAAAAATTAATCATTAACGATTGTGTTATTGAAAACCAACATGGAATGATACTTGGTTTATATCGAACAGGTGTTGATGAAAGTACAATGGGGCCTAAACTACTCTTTACCAATAATCGAATTACAAATAGCATGCATACCGATGCTTTACTTGATCTTTTTGGTGTACAAGCGTCTTTGCTACAGGGAAACCAGTTTAAAAATGTAAATCCTAATAATACAATTGTTCGATATACAGATAATGTAAGAGGAAAACATTTGCAACAAAATAATAGTTTGCAAAAATCAGGTAAGATAGAAGAGAACAAATTTGTTACGAACTTATAATGATTCTAAATAAACAATTAATGGTGTTATATTCAAATATTAAAAACAGCCAGCAATGAATTTTAAAATGAATAAAATTATTAAAAGCATAATATTCTTTATGATGTTAACGGCTAACACAATTATTGGATTTTCGCAAACTTCCAAAGAAGCGCCAATTGATATTTATTTATTAGTTGGCCAGTCTAATATGGCAGGACGTGGTGTAATAACAGAACAGTATGCAAATGAGCAAGATCCGCGCGTATTAATGTTTAATCAACAAAACCAATGGGTAATAGCAAAACATCCTTTACATTTTGATAAACCAAAAGTAGTAGGTGTAGGGCCAGGCTTGTCATTTGGAATAGAAATGGCAAAGGTTTCAAAAAAGCATATTATTGGTCTTGTGCCATGTGCAGTTGGTGGTACAGGTATTGATAAATGGAAAGAAGGTGCTTACGACTCCGCTACCAAAACACATCCCTTCGATGATATGGTAATACGAATTAATGAAGCCATGAAAACTGGAACCGTTAAAGGAATTATTTGGCACCAAGGAGAGACCGATAGCAACCCTTTACTTGCACCATCGTATATTTCGAAACTTAAAACTTTAATAGAAAAATTGCGTGTATTAGTTAACGATCCAAAATCGCCATTTGTAGCAGGTAAGCTAGGAGGTTTTAAAGAAGCCAATAACCTCATTAATATTGAACTTGAAAATTTACCCAATCAAGTACCTTATACCAGTCTTGCTACATCCGAAGGATTGGTACCCAACCCCGATATTACTCATTTCGATTCGCCATCGGCAGAATTATTGGGAAAACGCTTTGCACAGAAAATGAAATTGTTACAGAAGGAGTTGAAGAAAAAATAGTTGCCATTTATTTTTTTAGAGTAGCTGATTTTATTACAAGTAGATAAATCGTCAGCTATATGCTTAAAATTTATTAGCTACTAATTTATAGAGTTTAATTACTAAATTACCATCTATGAATTTTAACCTAACACAACAACAAATTCAATCTTACCAAGAAAATGGGTTTCTATTGGTAGAGAATTTTTTAAATGAAACGGAACTTGCCTTTTGGCGCGAATCTGTAACCCAAGCCATATTTGAGCGAGGCGGCAAAAAAATGCCAGGCAGCGATGCAAAGATTGGTGAAGACGATGGTATAAACAAAGACAGCGATTATTATGGTAAAGTATTTGACCAAATGCTAAACCTATGGCAAACAAACAATGCCGTAAAAAAAATCATGCTCGATGAAAATATAGGAAAGATGGTAGCCGACCTAGCAGGTTGGGAAGGCACAAGAATTTGGCACGATCAAGCTTTAATAAAACGTCCTTGGGCCAATCCTACATCCTGGCATTTAGATACGCCTTTTTGGTCTTTTAGTGACAGACGTGCAATGTCTATTTGGGTGGCATTAGATGATGCCACTTATGAAAATGGATGTTTGTATTTTATACCCGGTTCTTATCATACCACTACTTTTGAAAATCCTGGCATTGGAAAAAATATGGATGCCGTTTTTGATTTTTATCCGCAGTTTATTCAATCGAAATCAGTAGCAGTGCCCATGAAAGCAGGCAGTTGTTCCTTTCACAATGGACTAACTATACACGGAGCAGGAGCTAATATGACCAATGGTTTCCGCAGGGCAATGACCTGTGCTTATATGCCCGATGGGGCGAAGTTTAATGGAACAAAAAATATTTTAACGGATGAGCAAGTCAATAAATTAAAAATAGGCGACTTGCTTAATGATGAAATACAAAATCCGTTGATTTATTCTAATGCTAAAAAATTGTAATGATGAAGTTGTTAATGTTATGTACTCAATGGGGTCATGAAAATTTACCAGTAGAAGAGTTTTTCATAAAAGTTAAAGAAGCAGGATATGATGGCGTAGATACTTGGCTGCCAGAAGATAAAAACGAGCGAAATAATTTTATATCACTTTTAAATAAGTATCAATTAGCTATTGTAAGCCATCAACACCAAGCCAAAGGAAATTCCATTAATGAATACATCAAATCACTTGAATATTATTTAGCACTTTCATTAGAATGCAATCCGTTATTAATTAATTCGCATTCAGGTAGAGACTATTTTACATTAGACCAACAGTTAAACGTCATTGATACAATTGAGGAATTTTCGGTAAAGAATAATATAACAATAGCACACGAAACGCATAGGGGTAGAATTGGATTTAGTCCATATAATGCCATGGACTTATTTAAGTTAAGACCCGCAATGAAAATAACGGCAGATCTATCGCACTGGACCTGCGTTACAGAAAGTTTTTTAGAAAATTCTTGGGAAATAGTTGAAGAGGCAATTAAAAGAACAAGTCATATTCATGCAAGGGTTGGATTTACGCAAGGCCCGCAAATCCCCGATCCAAGATTAGATGCATGGCAAGAACCAGTAGATTTCTTTCTTAATATTTGGCAACAAATGATTGACTATCAAAAATCAAAGAACGTTGATTTTATTACCATCACACCAGAGTTTGGTCCTCCGCCATATATGTGGACTATCAACAATGCACCAATTGTTAGTCAATGGGATATAAATGTTTTTATGAAGGATTTATTAAAACAAAAAATAAACTTGTAATGTTTTGAAGTGCTACTCAATAGTTATAAATAGCTCAAAATGATCTACTATCATTAGTTTGAGCAACTCTCCATTTTTCTTTCCAAGCCAACCTTTATCACGAACAGTCCAAACTTCATGTTCTGAGCCAAAATCTGTACTTAGTTTCCTAGGTAAACTTTCGTCAAGCAAAATTTTCATGAAGAGATTTCTCAGAGGTTAAAGATTTTTTAGCCATTTCTAAAACGGTTAATGCGGCTTCCTTAGATACTGATGGAAAATCATCAAGAAATTCAGATAAATCTTCTCCTCCCTCAATGTAATCAAAGAGGTTTTGAATTGGCACTCGTGTTCCTAGGAATACAGGAACGCCACTCATAATCTCAGTGTCTATACTAACTTGTCCGTATTTCATGCGAAATGAGTTTAAGTTATGAAGTTACAAAAATATCCCATGCATTAAATCATTCCTTTTTTTTCATTTATAATTGGCTTAATGGCGAATACCATCAACCTTAATCTCCTATTTCCAGTGAGCCTAATCCCCAAATACTATTTTAATTTAGTCCCTATCTACCATTTTGATTTGACAACGGACAATATGGTGTTTTTCAAACAAAGCACACTTAAATAACTGATTATCTTCCATATATTTAATGACAAATTGAATGAATAAGACATCATACATATATCTACGTTGATTAATTCCCGTACTTGGTTACAATACTGAATTTTAAATCTAAATATATTCATGCATACATTAAAACCCTGTATACTGCTTTTTGTTTTTCTATCGCTCTCCATTTTTTCATTGGGTCAAGATCGTTATAAAATAAAGACCGGTGATCCAAACGGTATTAATAAGTGGTACATGGGCAGACAAATTGCACAAGTAATGAGTCATTACGGAATAGATTGGCTTGAAAGGAAAGAAAGAGAAATGGAAGAAAATACATCTCTATTATTAAAAAATTTAGCGGTAAAACCAGGAATGATTATTGCTGATATAGGAGCGGGTAGTGGCTATTATAGTGCATTACTTTCAAAAATGGTGGGAAGTGGAAAGGTTTTTGCAGTAGACGTTGAGCCAGAAATGATAGCCTACTTAAACGAAAGAATCAAGCAGGAAAAATTGTCTCATATAGTCCCTTTATTGAGTACAGAACAAAAACTGTCTTTACCAGAAAATAGTATCGACATGATGTTGTTAGTAGACGTATACCACGAATTTTCTTATCCTTATGAAATGGCGGTATCAATGCTAGCTGCATTAAAACCTGGTGGTAAATTAGTGCTTGTAGAATTTAGGTCCGAAGATCTAAGTGTACCAATTAAAACCATTCATAAAATGAGTGAAGCGCAGGCCATTAAAGAATTTAAAGCAGCAGGTTTTGCATTTGATAAAAACATAAACAATCTTCCATGGCAGCACTGCATGGTTTTTACAAAGCAGTAATTTAATCATAACAAAAAACCGCTCACACTTGAATTAGCAAAACTCTTTCATCAGGAATTGAATATACCTGCGAAGGTTTTGTTGTTGTATTTCCGAGCAAGTATTCAGATAATGGCATTGAAAGGTTCGGGGGATGGGTTTGAAATTTTATTAAAACGAAAAGTAATCCTGTAATACTTGAAAGACATCCTCAACGGTTCGTTTATCTAACATACTCAATTTCTTTTTCAATCTTAATTTATCCACGGCTCTAACTTGGTCAACAGCCACTTGACCTTTCTTACCATCAAATGAACAATTAACTCTTGAAGGGTAAGGTTTTAATGTGGATGTTAATGGTACAATGGTAACTGTATTGAGGTATTTGTTTGCTTCATCGGGAGATACAATCATGCATGGGCGAGTTTTTTTTACCTCACTGCCAACAGTAGGATTAAGCTCAACTAACCAAATTTCTGTCCGTTTTACTTCCATGTCCATTCCTCCTCATCAAAATTATTACTAGTATCCATCCAACTTTTTTCTTCGGATGAAATTTTACTTGATGCTTGTTTGAACTGTTCTTCCCATCCAGTACGAGGTTTTTGTGTTGGTGTAATCATTATACCATCCTTCTTTAATTCCACATTAATTTCAGTTACAAGATTGTATTGCTGAATTAATGCCTGAGGAAAACGGATCCCCTTGCTGTTACCAATATCTATTACTTTTAAACGCATAAAACAAAGTTATTACATTGTAGCTACATTGCAATAGGTAAATGAAAACCTTTGACATTATTATCAAAATCAGCCTTCTGCTGCACAGGGTGCTGCACATATAATTCCACTATTAAGATAACTTTATTGTATTTCTAAACTCTAAATTATGAAGATGGGAATTCGGGTATAAAAAACTAACTACCGTAGATTTCTCGGTAGTTCATAAGAAAGATTCTTTATTTAATACGTCCTGGATTTGATCATTGAGCTCAGGAATTTTATTATTAAACACATCCCAAACAATTGAATAGTTTACACCAATATAGTCGTGAATAAGACGATCTCTCATGCCCGCCATATTTTTCCATTGAATAGAACTCCACTTAACTTTAAAGTCAGCAGGTATTTTTTTCGTTGCTTCGCCTATAATTTCTAGGCTCCTAACAACAGCCCGTTTTAAAGTCTCATCATCTAAAAAGTCATCTTTTGATAAGTCTTTATTTACAGAAAGTAGATAGGTACATTCGTCAGCAATATGTTTTAAAAACTCAATTGGTTCCTTAGACATACATGACATCTTTTAAGATTTTAGGACCAATGTATTTGCTCAAACCGTTTTTAGTTACGATTTCAATTTTTTCATTCTTAAAAAGACTTTCGAACATATCATAAACAGCCATGTAATTATCGAAGCTCTCTTTTTCAGGTTCAAAGTCTATAAGTAAATCAATGTCGCTTTTTGCGGATTGTTCGTTACGTAAATAAGAACCAAATAGCCCAATATTTGACACCCCATATTTTGA
The DNA here is from genome assembly GCA_037139075.1 of Bacteroidota bacterium. Classification (GTDB taxonomy): domain Bacteria; phylum Bacteroidota; class Bacteroidia; order Chitinophagales; family Chitinophagaceae; genus Sediminibacterium. The sequence goes on along the minus strand of JBAXHC010000101.1, from coordinate 3,114 downwards.
AAAATCTGGTTTATGCGCCCTTAATATAGCTAATATGTTTTCTTTCGTTGTCATTTCAGTGATATACTCAAAGATAAGCTACTTTGAGTATTTGAAGTATTTTCAAGGTAACTGTGTAGCAGAATGCTGTGTTGCTGCAAAGATTGCTGCACAATTATTTGGGAATAATGAAGGTAAAATCTTTTTACTTAAAGTTTACTAATAGAAAACAATTAGTATATTTGTTTTGTGTTTAATATCATCACAAGAAGAACGCTTTTGGAATACTGTAAGAAATATCCAGTTGCAGCAACGGCTCTTTTTGAGTGGTATCATGAATTGGTTTTAACTAATTATAAGAATTTCAATGAGCTTAAATTGGGTTATCCAAATGCAAGTCTTGTTGGTGATGATCGTGTGGTATTTAATATCATGGGTAATAAATTTAGGCTTGTGGTAAGAATTGTTTTTGAATTTAAATCGATACAAATTAAGTGGTTTGGTACACATGCTGAATATGATAAGATTAATGTAGAAACCATTCAGTACAAAAAGAAATAATTATGGAACTCAAATTGATCAAAACGAAAAAACAGTATGATGCCTATTTGGATTGGGTTGATGAAATGTTTGATAACAAAGTAAAACCCAATACAGCAGATGGAAACAAAGTAGAGGTTGCTCTTTTATTAATCAAACAATATGAAGATGCAAAATATCCAATTCCAATGCCAGACCCTATTGATGCAATTCGTGTTAGAATGGATGAGATAGGACTAAAGAATAAAGACCTAGTTGGTAAATTTGGAAGTAAAGGATATGTATCTGCATTATTGAATAAAAAGAAACCGCTTACACTTGAATTAGCAAAACTCTTTCATCAAGAGCTGAATATTCCTGCGGAGGTTTTATTATCGTAGTTCCCAATTAAGTATCCCGATAACGCCATAGAAATTTTTGGAGATAGGTATGGGGTCTGTAAAGGTTGTAATAGGTTTATGAGTGAACCAATTTGTTCTTTGTTGAAATTATCTTCCTCTTCGCCGTTGAAACCTTATTCTTTTTTTGTTTGTATGCCAATATATGTTCACTAATCATTTTACGATCAGCGTCGGTTAATGGTTCGCTTTTAATTACAAAATCAAGGCCTTTCGGTTCTTTAATATGAGCCATACGGTTAATATTGGTATTATACCTTAGCCAAAGTTTTCTCTTTCAATGAAGACCTAGATTTAGTTTTCTTGATTTTCAACTTTGAACTTTTGAAGTAATCACTTAATTCTTTTTGTTCCTTTGCCGTTAGGGGTTGTTGACTGCCTATAAAGTCAACATCTAATTCTACTTTGTTCCTTTTCATGTGTCTATTATTGAATTTGGTTACATGTAATTCGCCCATATCATTTTGGTTGGTATCAAAACTTAAAATGGCTCATTTCATATGAATAGGTTTTTGAAATATTTATTAATAAGTTTTAATGCAGCTTCATTTTCAATAATCATTAACCTTCCCCCAAAATGAAATGCGCCAAGTGATTCAATATAATGATTTACCAACTGTGATTTGGATATAAATGCAACATTACCCTCATGACCCCTTTGAAAGGAAAGTTTACATGCATACGCAACTAAATTTCCTGCCACACCCGCATACACTTTTATTTTTCCTTTATTAAACGGAGCGTTTTCAATTAAATGTATATAAACATGGTCTTCCTTAACTTCTAAACTAATTAAACCTTGTATGATTGATATATTGTTCGCTATTGTTAATTTAAAAACATCCCTAGCAGGTTCCTTCAATTCAGATTTCCAGTCAAAATTCCACCCATTTTTCTTGGTACATTTCTTGGCGTCATCCGTTGTAAATAAAGATACCTCCGTTTGGAAACTATCCCCAGTAATTGTATTCTGAATAGAATTGGTTAACCTATCTATCACAAAATCTAAACCTAAATCCTTCTTTTTTTTCACTATGCTAATTTACGAAATAAAATCCTCAAAAGGAAATAACCCACTTTATTGTTTACTCAAATCCAAGACCCACTAGGGACAATCTGGGTGGATATATTCCTCTGGTTGGGTAATGGCATTAAACAGACATTCGTTCGCCTATTATATGTTGAGTAGTGGCGCAACAGTTGAGGAGATTTCCCACGCAATGAACCATTCAAGTATTGAACAGACCCAAAACTATTTAAAACAGTTTCCGAGCAAGTATTCCGATAACGCCATTGAAAGGTTCGGGGATGGGTTTGAGATTGGGTAGTTCAATCCTTTCACAAATTGAAATGATAGTTTCACAAATCCAACTACTTTTTAATATAATTTAGAGCAACACTTTTAAGAGAAAGGGTCTCTTTAAGATAACTAATAAGTCCAATATGAAGAAACTCACTCTGATTATTTCTATTCTTTTCTTGGCAATTGGTGTAAATTATGCACAAACTTCAAAACATCAAATAGGACTAAGTATTTCTCTGCCACTTATGAGTTATGGTTCTTACTTTGATTATAGACTAAGCAATCAACAATCCAATACGGGTTTTCTTGGAATTGGTGTTGGTTTAACTTGTGTTAATACAAATTCAAAGAATAAATATTCGATTAATTACGAACTACCTTTCATAAAACTTATTTCAATTGGTAATAAAGGAGGTGGCACATTAGTTTCAGTCGGGGTTATCGAAACATTAATAAGCCACAAAATCCACTCAAATCTTGCTGTCGTTGGTGGTGTCAATTTTGGGAAGTACCATTATTCATCCACAACAGACTTATATAATGTACAAGACATTAATGAAACTTATTCCACCATTGGTTTGACAGGGGGGTTGGAATATCGTCCGTCAAAAGTTATAAGTACATCTCTTTTATACAGACCAACCATTTACTCTGAGGTAAAAACCTTTAGTTCCTTTCTATCTTTATCTGTACATATTAATCTTAGAATGAGTAAAAAATAATTAACATAAATCCCCATTCTGCTGCACACCCCGCTACACAAATAATCATCAATTGTAATATCACTCTACCTCCCTAAAAACAAAAAACCCTTGACAATCAAGGGTTCTGAGTTTAAAGTGGCCTTGCCAGTCCTGAGTACGAACTTTTTGATGGAGGATTTGATCGCGATTA
>JBAXHC010000100.1:0-11035 GCA_037139075.1 Bacteroidota bacterium | reverse complement strand
CCAAGAAAAATCGGTCCAATTTTTATATTCGTAGATGTATTTTACCATTGCCCAATTACCTTATGCGGTAAATATAAGGGTTATTCGCCGCAAATATGCGGCGAATAGAATGATTTTTCACCGCAGTTAGAAGATTTTATATTTGGCCCTAGGTCATAAATCCAAAAAGAAGTTGAAAAAAGAATGATAGTAGCCAAATTTGCAGCTAATCTACAATTCTAACAAAAGCAGTTCTTCTTGGAGCTGGTACTATTGCGTTTTCGCCTTTAATTCCTTTCCATAAAATTTCATTAAACACATGGTCATTTACTTTGTCAGCATCTGAAAAATCTAATTTTTCGGATCTTTTGGCGGATGGCGAATTTATTTTATTAAGATCATTTAAATTTACGCTACTCAACAAAGATTGATATTTTGAATAATTAGGCGTTGAAGTAAAACTCCTCCACATTGGCATTGCGGCTGCATCAAATTGGCTCATTGGTGGAAGACCTAAAATTAATTCCATTGTACGTAACATACTAGATGTTGAATATAAAGTATGATCAACAAATTTTCTTTTTGTATACGGACTAATTACAAGTGCATTACTACGATGCGCATCAACGTGATCAGGACCATTTTGTGCATCATCTTCAACAATAAAAACAGCCGACTCATTCCAGATACTACTTTGGCTTAAATGCTCAATAAATAATCCTACCGCTAAATCATTGTCTGCTACACAGGCAAATGGTGTTGGTTTTCCTACCGCCATTCCTTGTGTATGGTCTGAACCTAAACGAACAGAATTAAAATGAGGCACAGCATTGATAGCAATTAATGAATCAAAATCTCTTTTCCATTGTTGATACCTTGTAGTATCTCTAATACTAGTTAAATAAAAGGTAGAAAAATAACTACATTCTTTACCTCTAAGTGATGGAATATTTCCTTTTTCATTATCCTGAAAAACACCATAAGTTCTATAACTAACATTTGCCCTTTTGCAGAAATCCCAAATAAATCCGTCTTTGTCGTTTGCAATTTGTCTTCTACCCATACCATCTGTTACACCACCACGATTACTATAACCAGAAGGCCAAGTTTTTTCAAGAAAATCATTGGCGTGTGCACCCAAACTCCAATTATGTCCATCGGCACTCACTTCTGCATCAACATAAAAATTATCTAGTAAAACATACTCCTTGGCCAATTTATGTTGATTTGGGGTAACTTTTTCTCCAAACAAACAAAGTGATGCATCTCCATTACCTTCAGCAATATCTCCAAATACTTGGTCGTAGGTTCGGTTCTCTTTTAAAATATAAAAAACATATTTAATGGGCGAAGTCGCACCAACTTTCATAGGAATTGGATTGCCAATTTCACCTTCAGTAGACAATAAATTTTGTTTTTTGTAAGGCGTATTTTTATATACAAACTTTGTATATACTTCTTGTGTTTTTTGATTTGGCTCATCAATAATACTTAGGGTTCCTTTCATTAAACTTCCTATATACTGCATCCTACTGCCTTCTGTTTTTGCTTCTCCTGCATGTGTTGCAGATTTAACACCTTTATTTACTGGTTGAGGACCCAAAGGATTTGCAAACGAACTAAACCCTTTTCCATTAGTTACAAATATTCTATGTCCAATTACTTTTACATTGGTAGGATACCAGCCCACAGGAATAAATCCTTTTGATTTGCTTTTACCCAAAACGCTTACATCAAAAACAGACAAGAAATTATTATCGGCATTGGCAATGTATAATGTTTTTTCGTCTTCAGAAAGCGCTAAACCATTTGTAACAGAACCTACAGGAGATTCAGGATATAATGCAGCATCTAAAATTTCAACTACTTTTTTTGTTGCTGTATTAATGATGGAAACACTATTGTCTCCAGCATTTGCTACAAAAAGAAATTTACCATTCTTAGAAAGTAATAGTTCGTTTGGATTATATGAAACATCAATCAAATTACTAACGCTATTTGTTTCGGTATTAAAAATGGCAATTTTTTTCCCGCCCCAAATAGAGATGTACAAAGATTTTTTATCGTCCGATAATACACATGCATAACACTCGTTACCTAAATTGATTAATTGCTTTATTTTTTTTGTAGTTAAATCAATTATATACAAAGAATTATTTTCCTTTGTAACTACATACAAAACATTTTTATTATTGTCAATTTCAATACCAGCAGGTGATATTTTTACAGGCCATGCTTTTCCTAAAACAATACTATCCTTTAGAATTAATTTACTGTTGATAATATCATATTGCATAATCCAATTATCATTCCCACCAGAAACGTATAATTGTTTTTCGTCTTTACTAAATTTGATTCCGTAAAATGATTTTGGAATTACAATATTGTCTAGAACTTTTTCTGTTTTCGTATCAATTAATTGCACTGTTTGTATTCCTTGTCCATTGTTTGTTACTGCCATTAATTTTTTAGTAGAAGAAACGGCCATATTCAATGGCAGGTCTCCTACTTCTAAACTTCTTCCGGCTGGTGTTAGGGTCCAACCATTTGGTAGTAATACTTTCTTATTTTCTAATCCAGCAGTAAAATTTTTTATATCAACAATGTTGTTTTGTGCCTTTGCAGTAAATGCGAAGGAAATAAAAAACAAGAAACAAGTAAGTACTCTCATTGAAATATTTTTTTAATAATAAATTCGCATTTTATTTATTCCACCAAACATTCGTATTAGCATTATCGGTTCCACCCATATTGGCAACTGCAGCAGCATAATTTGTTGGATTGAGTGATTGCAAATACGTTGGATATGGTATCCTGTTAGGGAAAAGATTTTCTGTTGGAATACCAGTTCCTCTTGGTAATATAGGATAACCCGTTCTTCTTTTTTCAAACCATGATTGATAATCAACAAAGAAAAAAGCATAGTATTTTTGTAACATGATTTGCTGTAATTGTGCATCTGCACTTGCCGTTGCATTATAAAGAACTCCAGCTTGGGTTAAATAGTTTGCAGGCAATGATGTACCCCATTGTACCATGGATGCAGTTATTCCATTTTCGTAATGCACTTTTGATGTTTTGCCTGTGTTGTATCCTTTTAATGCTAACTCCGCTTTTATAAATTCTTCCTCTGCATAAGTTATCATCACACCTAAATTAGAAGATGTTTTTAATGCGTCTGTGTAATTTGAATTGGCCCCTACAAGATACTCAGTTGTTGTTGGATACCCACTCTCAATGCCTTGATAAACACTTACTCCACCCACCGTTACAGGTATTGCCCACACAGCACGACGGGGATCGTTATCTGCATTCATTTTATTAATGAAGAACTTTGTATAATACGTTCCATCTCTCCAATCAAGCTGCCTGGCTGTATAATATGGATTAAAAAATGGATACACATTTGGATACCTGAAAATACCATCATCGGCATTGCTGGCAAATACTGGATACTTTACTGCATCAGCAAGTATTGCTGTAATTTGTGTATTGACATCTATTTCACTTTGTCTTTTAGAAATGCGCAATAAAAGTCTTAAACGCAAGGTATTGCAGAACTTTTTCCATCGTTGTATACCAATATTTTTTCCACCAGTTAAAGCATTCGAAGCATACACATAATCGCCACCGAACGTTAATGCTTTAGAGTCATCAAAAAGATCATTAGCGGTAATCAGGTCTTTTAAAATCTGCGTATAAATATCTTTTTGAGAATCAAATTTAGCTAAAAAATTACCATCTGTTGCTTTTGCTGCTTCTGAATAAGGAACATCTCCATATAAATCAGTTAAAATAGAATACGCCCAAGATTTATACACTAAAGCAATTGCTTTATAATTGTTTTCTCCTAACTTTTCAGAGATAGCAATAATGTCTTGAACATCTGCCATGCGATTATAAAAGCCAGTCCATAATGCAGAACCTGGAAGAATATAATATCTGTGTACACCTCCACTTGTGCTACTTCTTGGAGCATTTACCTGCATAAGATCATGGGTGAAATTGTAGGACCCTCCAATACTGCTATTTACAAAAAGGTATTCTAATTGCCCAAGCATCACACCCGGATTAATTTGTGTAGGGCGGTTTGGGTCGGCATTAATTGACTCAAAGTTTTTTGTACAAGAAGAAAATAGACAAAAAAGTAAAAGGCCTGTTAGGTATGTATATAGATGTTTTTTCATTTACTTATTTTTATTATTGGGTCCTAAAATTTTAAAGTAAGGTTTACGCCCATTGTACGGGAAGATGGAAATTGCATGATTTCTGCACCAGGTGTTAGTGTACCATTATTTAAATTACCTCCTTCAGGATCAAAGCCTGGGAACTTAGTAATGTTAAATAAATCTCTTCCATACAATGCAATACTCGTTTGTGTAATTCCAATCTTTTTTAATATGCTTGTAGGTAAGGTGTATTCTATTCTTGCTTCACGTAACTTTAAATAAGTTGCATCAAATGTGTTTGTCTCTGCATTATTTACTGTATAATAAAGCTCATAATAAGCTGCAGCGCTTACATTAACAGTATTAGGAATATCATATTTTCCGGTTGCCGCATTATACACAACACCATCACCCACAATTCCATTTTCTCGGCCTGGTAATGTAATTTTAGTTTTGCCAAGACTATTTGATTTCATACTAGTTTGCGAAAACATAGTACCTCCTTTTTGATAATCGAGTAAAACGCTTACTCTAAAATTATTAAAAGCAAACTCGTTCATTAAACCTGCTTTCCAATCGGGGAAAGCATTGCCCCAACACTTCGAAATAGGATCTAGGGTTGTAGGAAGACCAGTTGAGTTATAAATAATTTTTCCTTCAGGTGAACGCTGAAATCCTTGTCCATATAAGTCTCCCATTCTTCCGCCTACTCTTGCTTCTATGTTAACACCGCTATTAGCTGAAATGACTTGAGTAGTTACGTCATTGGCCAATTCTTTTACATAACTTCTATTGGCACTCCAGTTTAAAGTGGTTGTCCATTTAAAATTTTTGGTTTGAACAGGTATTCCTTTTAGCTGTACTTCTGCACCATTACTTTCAATTAATCCCGCATTAATCAATGCTTTTTGGTAACCAGATACAGGGTCTAGAGGGATAGCAATGATTTGATTGCGACTATTGTTTTTATATACTGCTAAATCCATTGACAACCTGCTTTTAAACAATCTAATATCTAAGCCAGCTTCATAGCTAGAATTGATTTCTGGTTTTAAAGCAGGATTGAATAAAGTAGATGAGTTAGTAAACTGGTTGCTATAAATTACATCGTAATATTTTGAAGTTTGATAAGGTCTTGTATCATTACCAACTTGAGCCCATGACAAACGGAATTTTGCAAAAGACACCTGTTTAGGCATTTGAAACAAATCACTTAATAAAAAACTGGTGCTTACTGAAGGATAAAAAAAGGAATTATTTCCATAAGGTAATGTACTACTCCAGTCATTTCTACCTGTCAGATCTAAAAAAACTTTTTCTAGATAAGACCATTGAGATGAGCCATAAATACTATTGATAGATTTCTGACTTTTTTGTGGGTCTGCTACTGCTTGGTTTAAACTATTTGACAATTGATAAATACCAGGTTGAGCTAACTGGTCTGCATATATCCCCGCATAATCATACGTTTGGTTCATTGCATTTGCCCCAAGGTTAAAAGAATATTTTATTGTATTATTAACCTTGTCTTTATAAGTTAGTAATGCATCTGTGTTGATTTCATAATTAAATACATTCTCTTCTCTGTAACTGCCTTTAGGAAATTTAGTTTGACTATAGGGGCGTTGTTGAGAGCGGAATTCAAAGGCCATATCAACACCTGTGCGAACCATTAAACCTAATTTTTTTGTGAACTCATAATTAGCAGAAAAATTACCTAGCACTCCATGTTTGTTCAGCTTACTTAAGTTTTCGTAAATATCAATATTGGGGTTTCCAGGACCAGGATTATACGGACTCTTTTGTTGAACGCCTGTTAAACCAGGTAACCAATAAGGTTTAAACCAATCGGGATTAATATTAGGCGCAGTTCCAATAATTAAAAAGTACATTAAGGTTTGATTATTATACCCTGCTTCTGGAAGGTTATCGCTTCTTTTGTTGGTATAAGTTACTTTGCCGCTGATTTTTAATTTGTCTGATATTTGTTGATTTACTGATAGGGATGCCGAGGTTCTTTCATAACCTGTATTTGGAACAATCCAAGTATTTTTTAAATGAGATACCGATAATCGTGCTGAACTTTTATCATTACCACCATCAATTGAAATACTATTAGTTGTAGTTAATCCTGTTTGAAAAAAGCCTTTAATGTAATTTGGATCAGCAACCCAAGGAGTACGAGTTGTAGCTAAATTATTAGGAGTAGTTGGGTCGTATTGGAAATATGATTGGCCGTTAAATTTTGGACCCCATGCTCTACCCGCAGCAACACCAGTGCTAGTGTTAATACCATCTTGGCTATCACCATAAGAGTAATAAGCAATTGTTCTGCCTTCACCGTAATCATACTGGTAATCAGGCCAACGATTTACCTGATCAATGCTTAAGTTTGAATTATAAGTTATACCAACTTTATTGTCATTTTTTGCACCGGTTTTTGTGGTAATAATTAATGCACCACCAGCTGCACGGCTTCCATATAACGCAGTTGCACCAGGTCCTTTTAAAACAGTAATGTTTGCAATATCATCAGGATTAATATCCGATAAATCAGATCCATAATCTACAGGGCTGTCAGCCGACAAGTTAGAGTTATAACCTGTACCAGTAATTTTACTACTAACTGGAACCCCATCAATAACTATAAGGGCTTGGTTATTATCGAGGTTTAAAGAATTTTCACCACGCAATGTGATACGTGAAGAACCCATAGGACCTGCGCCGGTTCCTTGTATATTGAGGCCTGCTACTTTACCAGAAAGTGAGTTTACCCAGTTATTTGTTTTAGCATCTTTTACTGCATTTTCAGAAACCGATTGAGCAGCATAACCTAATGATTTTTCATTACGCTTAATTCCCAAGGCAGTAACAACAACATCACCTAAAACAGCCGTTGAAGGAATTAATTCAATCGTTAAACTACTAGCACTTACCACCACTTGTTTCTCTTGATATCCAACAACAGAAACTACTAGTGAACTGCCTTTTGCAACAGCAATAGTAAATACACCAGCTGCATTTGTAGTAGCTTTTTGTGTGCCATTTTTCACAGAAACAGTAACACCTTCAATAGGCTTTAAGGTTTCTTTTTCTACAACTTTTCCGGTAACAGAAGCATTTTGGGCCTGTGCCTGAAAAACGAATAAGCAAATTATCAATGGTAATAAACTAAAAAAACAATTTTTGATTTGCTTCATAAAGGATAGTGATTTAAGATGGCAAAACTATCCGGACGGTATTACCTGTCTGTATCTTTAATGTTATCGATTTGCTATGAAATTGTAAAGGGAATATTATAATTGGAGTAATAAACTCTCATTGATAAAATGACTATAATTACACACTAAAATTAAAAAGCCGTCTCAAAATAAATTGAGACGGCTTCACTTCTGTTGAAATAAATTTAAACAGTATTTTAGTTAAATAAATATCTAACTCCAATTTGTAATTGCCATCTTGATGCAATACCAGTTGATGATTGGAATGGTTGGGTAAATGGTGTAGTTCCAGTTAATAAAGGGAAAGAGTATGCTGGTGTTTTACCATCTGCGCCTAGTCCTTCATATTTCAAGAAATTTGAAGCAGTAAGTATTTTAACTGAACCCCAATCTCTATTTAATAAGTTACCTGCGTTAATTAAGTCTAGTGATACTTTTATTGTATGACTTTCCTTACCCATTTTCACTTTAATACTTTGAGTAATGTTCAAATCTAATTTGCTGTAGAAAGGTAATGTAACAGCATTTCTTTGAGCATATTCGCCTCTGTGTGAATTCAAATAAGTTGAGTTAGACATAAATGCATCTAATTGCGACCAAATTTGAGCAGGCGTTCTAACATCAGTAGATGTAGTAGTACCTAATCCACCGCTACCAACTTTTACCAAGTTGATATCATTAATTGTTTTTGGAATATAAATCAAGTCATTACCTGTGTTACCATCGCCATTTAAATCACCATTGTAAACATATGATGCATTACCATAGGTGGTTAATTCATAGATTGCTCCAAAAGAGGTACTTAAATATTTGCCCTCATCTAAGCTGTAAGAAAAATTACCAATTAATCTATGAGGTTGATAATAAGAAGCTAAACCCAAATTTGCAGCATTAGGATCTTGCGTGCTAACAGCAGCTGCACTCCATAATGAAGACGCAGTACTACCACCTTCTGCAGCATTTTCGGCCTTACTATATGTATAAGCTAAACCAGTTGATAATTTTTTAGTTGTTTTTTGTATTCTAGCAGTTAAAGTATAAACATATCCTTTGCTTGTATTGCTCATTAAAATGGCATTACCAATATTAGGATTTGCTAAAGTTGTACCTGCATAATATTTATTTGTATTAGCTACACTAGTTAAAAAACGTGTTCTGTTATCAACACCACCTAAAGCAAAACCATTGGTTTCATTTAAGTTAATATTTGAATAATATACGGCATTGATATCTTTAGAATAAGCCGCTTCAAATCCTAAAACAACACCATCATTTAACTTTTTATCTATTGCAATATTTGATTTGAATACGGTTGGATATTTGAATTTTTCAGCAACTAAAGCAGTGCTATAAGATGTATTTGCAGCACCTGCTGTAGGTCTGTACGCATTTGGATCTGTATTAAATGCTTTTGAAGCTACAGTAAAAGAACCAAATTGGATACCATTATTAGAAGCCTGATTTGAAATCCATACAAATGGCGGAGGTCCAGCAAAAATACCAGCACCACCTCTTATTTGTAAGGTCTTATCTCCTTTAGGATTCCAGTTAAAACCAACTCTTGGAGAAACAATCATATTATTCATTGGTGCTTTACCAATGTTATACGTTTTACCATTTGCAAATTGTAAAGCGTCGAAATATGGATTATCAGTCATTGATTGTTTGTAAATGGTATTATCAAACCTTACGCCATAAGTTAAAGTAAAGTCGTTTGATACTCTCCATTTGTCTTGTGCAAATACACTTAATTCAGTTGAACCTGCATAAGCCCATGGGAACTCATTATTAGGTAACGCTGAATATTGTAAATAATAACTTTTAGCATTTGCTAAACCGTTATTTGCACTATTATAAAAATCAGTGAGTGAATTAAATTGGTATACACCTTGGTATCCTGGAGCAAATGCATTTTGATATTTTCTATAATAATCTTGCGTACCAAAAGTAAGTTCATGCGCCCCTTTGTAGTACGTTAAAATATCTGAGAATTGATATACATCGGTACTTAATATATTATTGTATGTATACATTTCATATCCGAAAGTGGTATAAATATTTCCGTTATTTAAAATATCTACTAATGGAAAAGTGTTGCTAGAAGAATGAGGAGATCTAAAATCTCTTAATTGGGTATATCCAGCTTGTAATTTATTAGACATTTTATTAGATAGACGCGTATTCAATTCTGCAATTAAAATATTGAAGTTGTTATTAATAACATAACCGCTTCCAAAAAATGGCATTGAATAGGTACCTGGTTGACCACCAGTGATCTGACCGGTTCCTGGTCTGCTAGTACTTGCAAACTGATCGGCATATGATTTCAAGTAATTATACTTGATAGTAAATGTATTTTTAGCATTGATGTTCCAGTCTAATTTAGCAGTTACTTTATCGCTATTTGTTTGAAAAGAATAACCCTGAAAAGCACCTGGATCATACGAATACTTAGTTTTTAAAAAATTACTCAAGGCAGCCAATGTGTCGGCATTTGCTTGAGAATAATTTCCTCCTGGTGAGTTAGTAGCATCCGAAGCAGCTAAACTTGTAGCTGGAGCGTCTTGTCTTACTTGCTCAGCGCTTACATAAAAGAATAATTTATTCTTTAGAATTGGACCTCCTAAAGAAAGACCTTTAATAGAATATTTAAAAGGTGTTTTAGTAACAGTTGTTGGACCTACTAAATAACCTTGGTTGTCTTGATTTTTTTGGTATGTATAAACTGTTCCTTTAAATTGGTTAGTACCGCTTTTAGTTACTGTGTTTATTCCGGTTCCCGCAAAGCCACCTTGTTTAATATCATAAGGAGAAACATTCACTTGTATTTGCTCAATAGCTTCTAATGAAATTGGCTGAGAATTTGTTTGACCACCAAGTAATGATGATAAACCGAATGAATTATTAAAATTAGCACCATCAACAGTCATGTTATTATATTGACTACTTCTACCACCAATATTTAAACCATTTGCTGTTGGCTCAAGTTTTACAAAATCTTGAATTGAACGATTAATGGTTGGTAATTGGTCTATTTGCGCTCTTGTAATTAACTCCTGAGAACCAGTATGGTTATTATTAAATATTTTATCATTTGTAGACTTAACAATAACATCTTTTAAAGAAGTTGAAGTAGCCACTACATTAAAATTTTGTTTAAATGATTGACCTACTTCTAATATAATATCATCTTGAGATACTTCTTTATAACCTAAATAAGAAACAGTTAAGTTATATGGTCCACCAATTTTTAAATTGGGTAAGTTGTAACGGCCATCTTCACGAGTGGTTGTTTTGTATACGGTTCCTGAAGGTTTATGGGTTGCAGTAATAATTGCACCAGCTAATTTTTGGTTACTTGTAGTAATAGTACCTTGAATTTCTGAAGTGGTTTCTTGTGCAATTAAACCTATACTTACCGATAAAATTGCAGTAAGAATTAGAATAATTTTTTTCATGTATATTGATTTTAGGGCACAAAATTATTGTTACCAAAATTGATGTAGCAATAATTAATTATTAATAAATTGTTACTGAGTTTTAATTAGAATACTTGGTTAGGATTAACTATTGAAAGTAATTTATTATAAGAAGGATAAAATCAATACATGTAATCGATTATTTCTAAGTACTTATTGTTTTAATATAACTTGAAAACTTTATCAC
>JBAXHC010000099.1:0-11062 GCA_037139075.1 Bacteroidota bacterium | reverse complement strand
CCATGGATATGCGGGAATACTTCATCTATTGAACCTGCTAATTCAAAAATCAGTGGTCGTTCCACTTTGTCTTTTTGAATTTTTAGTTTGATTAAGTTTTCCTGACCTTTATAATAACGGTCCAAAACTCCTGCAACTTGCGCACTTGTGCTGCAATGAATAAATCCTTCAGTAGCTAAAGTGTCTGTTTCAAATTGCCCTTTCACCTGAGCTTCTGCCCATTTTTCGGGTGTAGTAACATGGTATACGAAATCCGATTCCATAATTTATTATTTTAATGAACACACGCTTCTTTCTTCGCTATTTTTTTGACTTTTGAATTTCGACTTTTGAATTTTAACTTCTATCAAAGCACTCTTTTAATTCTTTGTTCTAATAACATCAGATCAACTAATACCATTGCTGTAACAGCTTCTAATATTACTGGCACTCTCAATGCAATACATAAATCGTGCCGACCTTTTACTGAGAATGATTCAATTTTGTCGGTTTCCCAATTCCAGGTTTGTTGTTCTTTTGGTGTTGAAGATGTTGGTTTAATAGCAATCCTATACAGCAATTCATTGCCATTAGTATACCCTCCTACAATTCCACCTGCATGATTCGTAGTTGTTTTACCTGTAGCATTTTCAATGGTATCATTATGTTCAACGCCGAACATTTTGGCAGCTGCGAAACCAGTTCCAAATTCGATTCCCCGAACTGCAGGAATGGCAAATACAGCATGACTAATTAATGATTCTACAGAATCGAAGAAATGTTCGCCCAATCCTATTGGCAAACCCGTTACCCTGCAATCCACTATTCCGCCAATACTATCCTTTGCTGCTATCGCCTTATCTAATCCGCGCTCGATATCAGCATCCCCTCCTATTTCTAAAATATTCGAAACTATATTTATGCCATTGTATTCACCAGCGTAATACTTCAGTAATTTTTTTGCAATCACCCCAGCAGCAACTAAAGCCACCGTTAATCTCCCACTAAAATGCCCGCCACCCCGATAGTCTTCAAAGCCTCCGAATTTTGTATGGGCTGTAAAGTCGGCATGACCCGGACGAGGAACCGCTCTTAATTTTTCATAGTCGCCACTCCTTGTATTATTATTTTCAAATAGGATGGTAATAGGCGCACCAGTAGTTACACCATTAAACAATCCACTTTTAAAAATCGGAAGATCATCTTCTTTACGAGGGGTTGTTCCTTTTCCAGAACCACCCTGCCTACGTTTAATATCTTCCATGAAATCATCGATAGAAAGAGGTAAACCAGCAGGACATCCATCAAGATTTAATCCCACACTTTCTCCGTGTGATTCTCCGAAAATATTAATACGAAATATGCGTCCAAAACTATTCAAAATATCAATTTTTAATTGTTATTGGATATGAACCTTTGCTCCCAGTTGCATTAAATGCTCATAGAAGTTAGGATAAGATTTATTAATTGCCTCAGCATCTTCAATGTAAACTGGGCCATCAGCTTTTAAACCAGCAACCGCACATGCCATCGCAATTCGATGGTCGTGACGAGAATGTACTTTTGCAGATTTAACTCCAGTACCTCCTTTAATAAGCATTAAATCATCTTGTAAAGTTATTACTATTCCCAATTTACCAAACTCATCTTGTAAAGTCAAGGCTCGATCACTTTCTTTATGAGCTAACCTGGAAACTCCTTCTATAACCGTTGTGCCTTCACAATAAGCAGCAAGTGCTACTAATGGCGGGAATAGATCGGGGCAATCAGTTGCGTTAAAATGAAATGCCTTCAAGGGCAACGGTCCTATATCAATCTGCTCTGACTGAATGGATATACTACAACCACAATCGATCAATGCCTGTAAAACAGCTTTATCTGCCTGTGTAGAAAAAACGTCTAATCCTTTTAAAGTAATATCACCTGCAATGGCACCTGCCACTAATAGGAATGCAGCACCACTCCAATCACCTTCCACAGTATAAGTTAGATTTTTTTCTGACTTTTGAAACACAGGAATATTGAAATGAAACCTTTCATGATTTTCATGTGTAACATTCCAGCCAAAATTTTTCATTACCTGCAAAGTCAAATCGATATATGGTTTACTCTTCAAATCTTTCACAGTAATCGTAACTCCATCAGCGCCGGCAGCAGCATAAGCCATTAATAAACCAGTTAGAAACTGTGAGCTTAAAGATCCATCCACTTCAATATTTACAGGCTTTAAAGGACCTTGAATTTGCAATGGGAGCTTTCCCTCATTTGATTGAATTGAAACCCCAAGTTGCGGAAGAATTTCATCAAAGAAATTCATGGGTCTTGTTAGCAAAGATCCAGTACCATTAATAGTAATGGCTTCCTCACTTAAAGCAGCGATAGGAGTAAACATTCTAATACCTAAACCACTTTCACCACAATTAATTTCTTTATTTATTGGAGAGACACCTCTTGAAATTATCTGAATGCTATTATTATCAATTTTTTCAATTGTAGCACCTAATTTTTCTATCACATCCAAAGCTGCAAAATCGTCGTTGCTCCTACCCGGGTTAATAATCTTGGTAGAACCTCTCGTTAATAAGGCCGCAGCACAGGCTCTCTGCATACTGCTTTTACTGGCAGGTGCATATAATTCTCCTGAAATAATAGATGGTTGTATCGTTGCATTCATAGCAGTCGAAATCCTGATGATTTTAATATTGTTTTAAAATGGCTTCTAGCTCAGTGAAAGTCAGCGATTGAATAACACCCTTGCCAATTTTTTGCAACAAAATATAATTAATGCTTTGCGCATCTTTTTTCTTATCCATTTGCAATGTCTTGAATGCTTTCTTTTTGTCAAAATCTGCAAAAGTAGGCAGACCATATTTTGCAAGCAATGCAATTACTTTTTCTGCATCTTTAAAACCTTTGATCTGTGCAGACATTAAAGCAGCATAAGTCATTCCGATACTGATTGCCTGGCCGTGACTTAGTTCGTACATATTCTCAATGGCATGACCAAGGGTATGTCCGTAGTTTAATAATTTTCTATCTCCCTGTTCAAACTCGTCTTTCACCACCACTTTTGTTTTGATCAATGCATTACGTTGAATCAAATCTGCTAACAGTGTAGGATTATTTTTAAAACTAGAAAGTGTATTTTTTTCTAACAACTCAAACATAGCTGCATCTTTAATACAAGCATGTTTTATAATTTCAGCAAATCCATTTTGCCATTCTTCTTTGGGCAAAGATTTTAAAAAACTATGATCGTACAATAAAAATTGAGGTTGACGTATCAAGCCAACCATGTTTTTATATACGCCAACATCAATTCCATTTTTACCACCAATAGAAGCGTCTACCATTGCCAAGATTGAAGTAGGAACAAATCCACACTTAATTCCACGCATATAGATACTGGCAACATAGCCTGTAATATCAGTAACTACACCACCACCCACACCAATCAATGTTGTTTTTCTATCTGCACCAAATGCAATCAACTGATCAATAATAACGTCCACTGTTTGTTGCACTTTGAAAGCTTCACCTGGTTTCAATACAATTGTATTCCAACCTTTAAACTTTCGTTTGTGTTTTTCAAAAAGGTGATCATCTGTAATGATAACAGCATGATCTTTCGATACTAATTTTTCTAAATGAGAAAAATCGGCATTGAAATAATAATCAACCGATGATGTAGAAAATGTAAAACTTCTTTTTCGCATAAACTTAATTAGCGTTATCGCAAAAAATAAGCATTAGCGAACTGATATTGCGGACAAATCTGGTTCGCTAATGCTATTCCATTTAAACTATGAATTCATGATCCTGTTCTGGTGAGTAATACTCTCCATGTGAACGGCATCAAAATATTTGGTAACAAATTCTTTGCTCAATCCTAATTTTTCGCCTTTAGTAAAAGCTCTTTCAAGAATTGAATTCCAGCGATTGGTTTGAAGAATGGTGATGTCATTCTCTTTTTTATACTGACCAATTTTCTCAGCTACTTTCATACGCTGACTCAGGATCTGCATCAACTCATCATCCAAATTATTAATCTGCTGACGTAACTTTTCCAAATTCGCATGATATTCTTCAGATGCTACATCTTCTTTTCTCCAACGAATATTGCCAATTAATTCGCCCAATACTTCTGGTGTAATTTGTTGTTTAGCATCACTCCAAGCATTATCAGGATCAATATGACTTTCAATGATCAAGCCATCGAAATCAAGGTCAATTGCAGTTTGAGCAACATCATGTAAATTGGTTCTATTACCACAGATATGAGATGGATCATTGATCATCATCACACTAGGATAACGTCTTTTCATTTCGATAGCCAAATGCCACATAGGTGCATTACGGTATTCAGTGTTTCCATAAGAACTGAAACCACGATGAATTAAACCAACATTTTTAATACCTGCTTTCTGAACACGCTCCATGGCACCAATCCATAATTCCAAATCAGGGTTGATTGGATTTTTGATTAATACAGGGACGTCCACACCGCGTAAGGCATCAGCTACATCTTGTACACTAAATGGATTCACAGTTGTTCGCGCTCCGATCCACAATACATCTACACCAAAGTGCAATGCATCTTCCACCTGTTTTGCAGTTGCAACTTCTACTGCTACTGGTAAACCAGAAGCCTTACGAGCTTGTTGTAACCAAGGCAAACCTTTGGTACCAATCCCTTCAAAACTTCCGGGGCGTGTACGAGGTTTCCAGATACCTGCACGCAGGATATCTACTTTGCCTGTTGCGGCTAAACGGATAGCAGTATTAACTACCTGCTCTTCGGTCTCAGCACTGCAAGGACCGGAAATGATCAATGGACGCTTTTGTAATAATGCTTCCACCGATTTTACGTTTTCAATTGTTTGCTCCATAAAATGAGACGCTTATGTTGTTCTTTTCTTAGATGATCCCCAGCTTGAAAGCTGGGGTTAACAGTTTTTATTTTTTACTTTTTTATTCTCCTCTTCTTGGTCTGCGTGATCGATCACTTGAAAAACCTGCGGGGCCTCCACTATCAGCATCATTCATGCGAATACTACGGCCTTTATATTTCTTGCCGTCTAATGCACGAATCATTTGTTGAGCAACACCCTTTTCAATTTCAATCCAGCTATTCATATCTCGCATATCAATCTTTCCAAGAACTTCTTTTTTCAAGTCGCTCATGTCAAGTACATATTGTAAGAAGCTAGCTTTAAAGAACCCATCTTTGGTACCTAGATTAACAAACAGTCTGCTATAACCACTTGCACCTCTTGTAAATTCGGTTCTTGCTTCGCCTCTTGCCTCACCTCTTGATTCGCCTCGAACTCCGTCACGACTGCGTTCTTCTCTTCTACGTCCCATTTCTGGTCCTCTCTCTTCTCTTTTACCACGCTCTGTTCGATCTCTTTCACGAACATTCAAGTCTTCTGCGTGTTCATAATATTTCAAGAAACGATCAAATTCCATAGCAGCTACACGTTTCAGTACGTCTTCCTTGCTTACATCAGCAAATTTTTCTGCTAACATCGGAACATAGGTTTCGTAATCACCATGACTAATATCGGCAGACAATAATTTGTCCATGAACGAAAAGAACTGTTTTCTACAAACGTCTTTTCCACTTGGAATATCCATTTTATGGAACTGTGAATTATTGATGCGTTCAATTTGTTTGAACTTGTACATCTCTTTCGCGTGAACGATTGAAATACAAATTCCTTGTAAACCTGCACGGCCAGTTCGTCCACTTCTGTGCGTGTAAATTTCGATATCGTCTGGTAATTCGAAATTAATTACGTGGGTGATACCTTGCACATCAATACCTCGGGCTGCTACGTCCGTTGCTATTAACAACTGCAAAGTCTTATCACGGAATTGACCCATTACTTTATCGCGTTGACCTTGGGTAAGATCACCATGTAAAGCATCAATATCATAACCTTCACGAGTTAATCGTTCAGAAATTTCCTGTGCATCCAATTTAGTTCTAGTGAAAATGATACCATAGATTCCTGGATTGAAATCGATGATTCTTTTCAAAGTATCATAACGGTGTTGCGCAGTAGTAACATAATATTGATGGTCAATATTTTTGTTGGCAGTATTTACTTTACCAACAATTACTTCTTTCGGATCCTTCATGTACTTCTTACTCACTTTACGAATTTCCGTTGGCATTGTAGCACTGAATAACCAGGTACTTTCACGCTTTGGGGTATTCTTTAAAATGAACTCGATATCGTCTTGGAATCCCATGTTCAGCATTTCATCTGCTTCATCCAAAACCACATACTTGATCTGTTCCAGATTGATTGCTTTTCTTTCAATCAAATCAATTAATCTTCCCGGTGTTGCTACCACGATCTGAACGCCTCTTTTTAGGTCACGAATTTGTAACCCGATAGATGCTCCTCCATAAACGGCAACCACAGAAATGCCGGTCATATATTTTTTAAAGAGCTCTATTTCTTTCACAATTTGCATACAAAGTTCTCTAGTAGGGCATACAACTAATGCCTGAGGATACTTTGCAGCTGCGTCAATAATGTGCAGTAATGGTAAACCAAAAGCTGCTGTTTTTCCGGTACCTGTTTGCGCTAAGCCGATAAAATCTTGTGTGCCGCTTAGCAAAATAGGTATTGCTTGTTCTTGTATTGCGGTTGGGTTCACATACCCCAACTCATCGGTTGCCTGAATCAATCTCGCATCAATTCCCAACCCTTCAAATGTCATCATGTATTAAAAAATTTGCGGCAAAGGTACTTTTTTAATAGGGCTTTGCCTTTTTTTTGTTTGTTAAGTTCTCCTGAACCCCTTTATTCTATTGGATTTTAGCGTTTTTAAATACACCAAAACAACTCTAATATCCTTATTTTAAAATCCGTTTAAT
This sequence comes from Bacteroidota bacterium, assembly GCA_037139075.1. Classification (GTDB taxonomy): domain Bacteria; phylum Bacteroidota; class Bacteroidia; order Chitinophagales; family Chitinophagaceae; genus Sediminibacterium. The sequence goes on along the minus strand of JBAXHC010000099.1, from coordinate 4,191 downwards.
CCCATTAGCCTGTTCAATTAGCTCTTTCAGATATTCAAAATTCTCTTTTTCTAAACAGGATTTGAACTTCCTTAGCTGACTAATATGCTCATTTAGAACATCTAACACATTTTCTTTATTTTGCATAAATATTGGAACCCACATATCAGAATTACTTTTTGCCAAACGAACGGTGCTTTCGAAACCACCGCTGGCTAATTCAAAAATATTATCCTCTCCCCTTTCTTTTTCCAATACGGTATTTGCTAACGCAAAAGAGGTAATATGTGAAATATGACTCACATACGCTACATGCACATCATGTGCTTTGGCATTCATGTATACCAGGTGCATTCCAAGTGTTTCATACATTTTCTCCACCAAGTCTAAGGCATCTGCATCTGTTTCTTCTTTATTACAAATCACAGTAGCCTTATCTATAAAAGCACCAGCTACTGCAGCAGTTGGACCGCTATTTTCTGTTCCCCACATTGGGTGTGTGGCAACAAATCTTCCTCTCTTCGGATGATTTTGAATACATTTTAAAAGTCCTTCTTTCGTTGAACCAACGTCCATTAAAACCTGCAGATGTACCTGATCTAATAAACCTGGCAATAGTTTTTCTGCAGCATTAACAGGTATCGCTAAAATGATTAAGTCAGATTTTACAACTGCTTCGTTTAATGGAACAATTTCATCTACTAATTTTAATTCCAATGCTAATTTCTGGTGCTCGGGATTTGCATCTACACCAATTACCCAATCAGCAAATCCATTTTCTTTCAAAGCCAATGCCATTGATCCACCAATTAAACCGATACCAACTATTGCTACACGCATTTCATTTCATTTAAATTTTTAGTCCAATGCTTTTACTCTTTCTATTGCTTGTTCAAATCTCTCAACCGATCCACAAAGACTTACTCTGATATATCCATTTCCTGCACTTCCAAATATTCCTCCTGGTGTAATAAACACATTAGCTTCGTATAATACTTTATCGCTTAAAGCATAACCATCTTTAAATGTACCCGGAATCTTTGCCCATACAAACATGCCAACCTGATCTTTTGAATACACGCAGTTTAATAAATCCAATAATTCGAAAACTTTTATTCTTCTCGCTGCATACACTTTATTAATACTATCATACCAGTCTTTGTTCAAGCTCAAAGCCTTTGCAGCAGCAAGTTGTAAGGGAAGAAACATTCCGCTATCCATATTACTTTTAAATCGTAGAATTTCATCGATGCGTTCTTTTGCAGCACATAACATACCTACACGCCATCCCGCCATATTAGAACTTTTACTCAAAGAATTTAATTCAATTACAATATCCTTAGCACCAGGAACAGATAGTAAGCTCACTGGTTTTTCATTTAAAATAAAACTATATGGATTATCATGACAGATCAATATCTGATGCTTTAATCCAAAGGCTACAATCTTTGCATATAATGCTTCATTGGGTAATTGACCAGTTGGCATATGCGGATAATTGACCCATAATAATTTCACTTTACTCAAATCCGTTTTTTCTAATGCTTCAAAATCGGGTTCCCAATTTTTGTCTTCGCTCATTTCATATGGTACTGCAACACCACCTGCGAGTTTTACAGCACTACTATAAGTTGGATAACCTGGATTGGGAATTAATGCCTGATCACCCTCATTCAGATAAGTCATGCAGATATGCATAATACCTTCTTTACTTCCAATTAAAGGAAGAATTTCTGTATCCGGATTGAGTGTTACCTGATACCATGTAGCATACCAATCTCTGATCGCATTTCTTAAAATTGGGGACCCTTTATAACTTTGGTAAGCATGTACATTGGGCTTTGCAGATTCTTCCTGCAAAACCTTTATGACATCCGGGTGAGGCGGCAAATCCGGACTACCGATACCTAAATTAATAATAGCTTTTCCAGCCTTATTCAGCTCATCTATTTCACGAAGTTTTTGCGAAAAATAATATTCGCCAATACCTTCCAATCTTTTTGAAGTACTAAATGCCATAACTATCCTTTTACAAGTTTTCCTTTTTTATAAATTCCAAAAACCTTCACACTATTAGTAAGTGAATCAATCGCCTCCATCACCTGATGAAACTGGTTAAATTGATCAAATTCTAAATCTGCATAAAATCCATATTTAAAATTACTTCCAGGTATTGGCATGCTTTGTAGCTTACTTAAATTGATATCCGCATCAGCAATCAAGGTTAAGACCTTCGATAGGATACCTTTTGAGTGATTTGTTTGAAAATAAATCGAGGCTTTATCTGCATCAGCAATTTGCACAGCTTCCTTTTCTCTCTGTAAAACCAAGAAACGTGTGTAATTATTTTTCATGGTTTGTATATTTGGCGCAATCAGATCCAACTCATACAATTCTGCCGCTAATTTACTCGCAATGGCAGCCACGTGTTTACTTTTATGTTGGTGTACATGTTTTGCACTTAATGCAGTATCCTCTGTTTCTATTAATTTCCAGTTATACTTTTCTAAATACTCAAGACATTGAAGGATTGCCATTGGATGACTATGTACTTCTTTAATATCTTCCAAATTCACCCCAGGGTTAACCATTAAATTTTGGCTAATACTTAAATAAACCTCACCCACCACTTTCAGCTTACTTTTTTGTAAGAGGTTATAATTAGGAAGGATACTACCAGCAATTGAATTTTCAATAGCCATAATTGCACCACTTGATTCAGACTGATTGGAAGCTACTCTTATTAGATCTCTGAAAGTTGCACAGGGAATTACAGTTACAGACTTCCCGTACATATTTCTGGCAGCTACCTGATGAAAGCTTCCTTCATAACCCTGGATAGCAATCCCTTTTTTACTTTCGAAAACCGTTTTTACAGTCCCAATTAAAGCAGTCTTTTCATTTTCCATAATCAATTCCTTTCGTTCCCCCAATACCGGGCAAAAAAAAACCCGACCTATTGGCCGGGATATGATGTTTCAAGTTTATAATTAAGCTTTAGCAAACAGTACCCGGCTACTTGTTTTAAAGTAGAAATAAAAGAAAAAATAAAATCGAGTATTGTTCAACAATGTTTGCATGATGCTTCAAATATAATCCATTCGCTTATACAAAACAAGGGGCCAGGCGAAAATATTTAGCTAACAAACCTTAGTTTGTCTTGATATTGAGGGGTTTATACAAAAAAAAGGGTCCCTCCGTGGAAACGGAGCGACCTCTAACGATTGCTTGCCATATGAAAATCGGTCATTAGCTAATTCGGAACCGGCAAGCTGAGTCTCACAAACCTCTCAGCACTTAGCTATTCAATAATTTATTTTTTCTTTGCAGCAGTATCAACAGCAGCTTTAGCAGCAGTATCAACTTTAGCAGCAGCAGAATCAACTTTTACAGCAGAAGAATCAACCTTAACTGCAGAAGAATCAACTTTAGCTTCTTTGTTTTCACCAGAACCACAAGCTGCGAATGCTCCAAGAGCAAGAACGAATAATACTTTTTTCATTTTTTGAGTTTTTTTGTTTTGAGGTAATTTACAGTTAATACCCAAAGGACATAAAAGGTAACCTCCCGAATTAATTTTTTTTTGAAAAATATTTTTTGAGCCTTTTTGGGTTACTTTTAACCACTTCATAGTATTAATTACAGTAAAGTGAAATCGGAACAGAACGAACAAGCATTATTAAAAGGACTGGCGAGTAACGACTCAAGGGCTATCGAGACCATCTATAAAGATAATTTTAGTATGGTTCAGGCCTTTGTCTTAAATAATAATGGCTCTTACGACGACGCAAGAGACGTTTTTCAGGAAGCAATGATTGCTCTATATGAAAAGGCACAAAGCGAATCATTTGTATTAACCTGTCAAATCAAAACTTATGTATATTCCATATGCAGGCGTCTATGGCTTAAAAAATTACAACAACTTGGAAGGTTCTCCAACCAAGTCGACAATTTGGATGAAACCATTCCTGTTGAGGAGGATATGGAGATCCACGAAAAACGCAACGCTGAGTTTGCGATAATGGATCGGGCAATGAAGAGTTTGGGAGAGCCTTGTAAAAGTTTATTAGAAGGCTACTATTTGAAAAAGATGGGCATGCAAGAACTGGCGGCAGAATTTGGTTACACAAATGCTGATAATGCTAAAAACCAGAAGTACAAATGCCTGATGAGATTGAAAAAATTGTTTTTTTCGCAATATAATATCGGAGA
>JBAXHC010000098.1:0-11520 GCA_037139075.1 Bacteroidota bacterium | reverse complement strand
ACTTTTTAATTTTTACTTATTCTCCTCCTTATCCTCCGTCTCTTTAAGCTCTGGATTATTTGAGCCACTGCTCATTTTTATAATTGGTTTATCCTGGGTACCAGTAATATTCATAGGTATTCCAAAAATACCAAGAGGGGGCAGACCAATTCTGAATTTTAAATTCATCTGACCATCAAAACTGGCCTGACCAGCTATTCTTAATCGGAATGGGAACACGCGAATTTTGGTCTGTTCAATTGTAATAATATTATTTTTAATTGTTGTCTTGATATCAACTTTACTGATATCGGAATTGCCTGTAAGGCTATCCTTTCCTGCAGCTTTACCAGCAGCACTAAACAGCTTGAAGCCTTTCATCTTAACAGCTTTTACAGACAAAACTCCCCCGCCCTCTAGAGAAGGATAAACTGGAAACATGGTAGCATTTAACTTTCCTTTTAAATGATAGTCAAGTGAAACAATCCCTTCTGCACTCGCGGCAGCTGAAGCCATATCGTGGAAGAGTTTTATTTCGTGATATGCCTTTTTAATATCGAAATCTTTTGCATTAATATGATAACTAAACTCAGCACGTTTAGGACTTAATGATTGGTAAGTTGCATCCATCATCACTGGTGCTCCAATTAATTCGAAACCAGTTTTTTTCAATGTCATAACCGATTGCTTCAATTCCATCTCACCTTTCGCATTATTAATATCCATCCCATTATACTTTACTTTCTTCACGTCTGCAATAAAATTCAAATCCAGGTTAGCAGGAACAATGAATACACCTGTTTCAGATTTTTGAGTAGTGTCGCCTGAGAAAGCCATAAAATCGTCTGCGATAATCAAATTACTTTTTAAATTGAACTGCCCGTGTAATGGTTCATTCTTCAGTGCGTAGTTAATGGTATTATTTAAATAGCCAGTTAATTCATAGTCAGACTTTAAATAAGTGCCTTTAAAAGATTCAAACCAGATCTTGTCTTCCTTAAAACGAAAAACACCAGAATTGATCAGGAAAGCATAAGGATAATAATCTGTCTTAATTGAAATATCCTTTACGGAAAGAGTTCCAGCATTTCGCAATCTTTCATAAAAACCGTTCATGGCATCGCTTTGCAATCCACTCAACTTTACATCAGTTGATACAAAGCCTTTAACGTCGATCCCTTTTCTTGAGAATACCTGATATATCTTACCGATGTCGAGTGTTCCTTTTGAAGCAATATCATATTTCAGATTATCTAGGTTCTTCAAATTAGCTGTAAGTGTAAACGGCTGATTTTCAAAAACAATTCCAATGGGTTTTATATCTATAGAAACGTCTTTTGTTGAAGGACCTGTGCAGCTTATACTTGCATCAACAGATATTTTTTCAATCGGATGTGGATAGTATTTTGTTTTAATAAATCCATCTTCCATTTTAAAATTCGCATTTGTAATAGGAAATATTTTTTTTGCTTTATTATATTTTCCTTTAGCAACAATTTCCATTGCCAGATTTCCTTTTAATTCTAAACTATCAATTGGATAGAATTCTTTGATATCAGCAAGATGTAACAATCCTTTTAAATCAATATCCATTGGAAAATCTTCAGCTCCACTAAACTTCATATAGCCCTTCAAAAAATTGTTGGCCAGAGTGGCATTGATATTAGAGAATACAAGCGTTGACTTTTTATAATCAGAATCAGGACAATTTGCAGCTACATCAAACGAAACTTTATCTACTGCTTTTGGCAAAGAAGGGTATTTAAAATAACCGTTTCTAAAAGATGCAGTCAATTGAAAAATTGGAATAGAAGTTATAATAGTATCAGGACGTAACTTTTTTGTGTTTTGTGTTTGAATGAAGTTGCCGTCTGCTTTTCCATGAAATGATAAATGCCCTTTAGCTTCCAATCCAGGAAGCCCCAATGCTTTTTGCCATTTTTCAAGATCTAATTCGCCATTTAATTTGGCATGAATTTCTGGTTTAATTAATCCACGAATTAAACAGATAGCGCTTAGATAATCAGCGCCTACATTTGCATATATAGAGTCGACATTCACATAAAAGCTATCCAAATTAAAACCTGGGATTTTGGTTTCTAAATTTAGAAAAAGGTTTTTAACAGGAGTGGGCGTTTTGTTATTAGAAATATATCCATTCCGAATAGCCAAATTCATATCGAAACTTGGCATCGTATTAGTGCCAGCGAAATAATTACCACTTAAAGATGCTTTAAAATCAACAGTCCCTTTCACATCCGTTTTCTCCATCCAGGTAAGAAATGCAGGAGGAAAAGCGGAAATAAAATTTTTCAATTCTGTTTCTTTTGAAAGTACTTTAAAATCCATGGCATAGCCATTTTTCAAAAATGCAAACCTTCCTTTAAAATCAATTGGTAATTGATTGATAAAGAGGTTATTTTTTTCAAATAAAAACTCCAAAGAATTCGTATTTATTTTTGTAACCAGATTCGCTGAAATAGTCTTCGAAATAAAATAGCCTTGTTTATCATACAAAAAATCAATGGCACGGATTTTAATTTTCGAAGTCAGATCAAAAATCGATTTACTTAAATCGCCCTTCCCTTCATAATCAAAACCTCCCGCATCAATATGCATGGGCAAAGTCTGGTCGTCATAAACAAGATGAGATTTTTCTACCACTATTCTTTCTATCTTCAAAGATGCGGAGCCAGAATCTGCGGGATTTTTAGGAGTACTTTTTTTGGAAATAAAAACATTGTAATTAGCCTCGCCTTTCGGATTCACTTCTATATTAATAAAGCTTTTTGTTAAAAAAATCTGGTTAATGCTAATTGTAGAAGAAAATAATGTGCGAAGATTTACGCCAAAAGAAACCTGTTTGGCAGAAATTAAAGTGTCTTTTTGAAAAGGTGCTGAGCCTTTTAAAACAAAATCATTTAGGTTTAAAGTAAGCGCTGGAAAATGACTAAAAAAGGAAAATCTGGCACTAGAAAAATTCAATTCCCCATTTACGCTTGTCTTAGCTAGTTCCTTGATTTTATTAGAAATAGTACTAGGGAATAAATAGGGTACAATAAACAAAATCAGCATTACAGAAAGGAGGCTAATACCGGTTATTTTTAAGGTCTTTTTTATCCATTTGGGTACCATCATGTTCATATAAATAAGATTTTAAATTTGTTCAAATAACCACCAGATTCGTTTTCTCTTTTTGATTTTATAATTATCCAAAACATAATTTTTAATATGGCTAACGGCATCATCCATATTATCAGTAACTAATACCAATTGCAGATCCTCAGGTGAGATAGTTCCTTCTTTGGCCATGAATTCAATGTATTCCATTAAGGGGCCAAAATATTCTGTGCCATAAAGAACAATTGGAAACCCATGAATGGTTTTTGTTTGAACAAGGGTAAGTGTCTCGAAGAACTCGTCCATTGTTCCAAATCCTCCCGGCATAATAATAAATGCATAGGAATATTTTACCAGCACAACCTTTCTTATAAAAAAGTAGCTGAAAGTGATGGAAGTTTGCACATAAGGGTTTGGCTTCTGTTCGAAAGGCAATTTGATATTACAACCGATTGATTCACCACCATTTTCAAAAGCCCCTCGATTTGCAGCTTCCATAATACCCGGACCCCCTCCAGTTAAAGTAGCGAATCCCATTTCTGCTATTCTTTTGCCAAATTCACGAGCAGCAATATAATATTTGTGTGTTTCATCAAATCTTGCAGAGCCAAAAACAGTAATACAGGGTGCTGCAAAATGCATGGTCCTAAAACCTTTGATGAATTGTACAAAGATTTGCCATGCGAATGACAATTCACTAATTCTAGGCTTTGGTCCATCAAGATAAAATGAAGATGTGGCTGGAATTATTCTCTGTCTATTTTTCATCTTACTCATATTTCTTTATATCTTCAAATGAATATAAAACAACTGAAAGGGGTTAAGTTATTAAAATGTGCTGAATGATGAAAAGATTTCTTATAATAATAACCTTTATTTCTTACAGTCTCCTCTGTTTAGCCCAAGAAAAATTAGAATTTTCTTCTGCTTCTTATCATTCATTCACGAGGGCAAAAACATTAGAATTTCTAAATGACCAAGGCATTAGAAATGATTTTTTAAAAAACCTGGACACTGTTGTTCATACTTATTTAGGCAAACAACTCAGCTATCCTAATAATTTTATTTTCAAGGCAGACAAACCTGATGTAATAGATTTTGCAGTTGGCCAATTTAGTCTACACAAAAAAGACCTGGCTAATTATGAAAAGTCAACTTATTTCCTTTCATTCGACATTAGTGAGCAAGCCCTAAATATGGATATGCAGCTAAATGAAATAGATACGAGTTACATTAATGAATTATTGAAGAAAAGGAATATTTGTATCTACCAACTAAACGCGAAAGTTATTCGCACTGATGAATCTGTAGTAATGGAGAAACATTTATTTGTTTTGCTGGCAAGACCAGAGAATTCCTATATTATTGGATTTGAGCATCCTTTGTATAATCTAGCACCTTCCGGATTTTCGAAATTACTAAAAACTTGTTTGCCCATTTTAATGGATAGTAATAATGAATCGGAATTAATTCAAATTTCTGCCTTCCCTTCTTATGTGCCTGATAATTTTATCCAAAGCGAAATAGAAGACAAAACAAAATCTATTACAATAATCAATAAAAATATCGTTCAATTTTCAAGTAAAACCGGATTGCAATCTCTTAGATTTCAAGAACCTGGATTTGAGCCCATATTGTTGAAGGGTAAAAAAATAACGCCAATTTCAGCAGCACTTCAAACTGCTATTCGCGCTGAAAAAACAAAAGATTATATTTTTTTATGGGAAGAAGGAAGAGATGTTTATGCGAATAAGAATTATAAATTAGTAACAGTTGCTACTGCAGCCGACGACCCTGCTTATACAGGAAGTTCATTATGGATAAACCGAAAGACGGGCCTCCCTTTAGATTTTCTTAAAGGTGATTTCCACAGTCTTTTACAGGACAATGATACCATTGCCCATTTTAGTATTCAATCACAAGTGAGTGATACCAGTAAAAAAGTATTATTCAATCAATTGCTTAATATAAAAGACAATTCAATCTTTTACATTTCAAAAAACAACAGTGCAACGAGTCATATTTACCACTATGTGCTGAAGGGTAGCTTTAAAAATACAACGTTCAAAATTTTAATCAGCGGCATCAGTGGTAGTTCTTCTATAAAAGAAATTTATTACAACGACCGGTTGGTATGTGTTGCACAAGGCGTATTATACCCCGAAGTGATCTCGTTAATTGAACCAGATATTGCTCCAGAAATCTTGAACCCACTTCTATTGATTTCTTTTAGTAGCCTTTTTTAAAAGATCAGTTTCGGATACAGTCATACCCAGAACTGATCTTTTAATGAACTAAAATTATTCTACACTTAAGGCTTTATTAGCACCCAACATCAGCAAATCACTAGCAACCACTTCAGTGATATAATGTTTCACACCTTGCTTATCCGTATAATTTCGATTCACAAGCTTTCCTTCAATAGCTACTTCTTTTCCTTTACTCAGATATTTTTCTACGATTTCAGCCAGTTTCCCCCATGCAACTACATGGTGCCACTGTGTTTCAGTAACTTTTTCTCCTTCGGCGTTGTGGTAACTTTCATTCGTTGCCACAGAAAACTGTGCCAACTTTTTACCTGTCTCAGTAGTTTTTACTTCAGGCGCCTGACCCAGATTTCCAATGAGCTGCACCTTGTTTTTCATTGCATACATAGCTTCGCTTTTTGATGAATAATGATTTCTGTCTGACCAGTTATTACACAACAAATATTTACACTAGTTTAAAAAGAATCGGTTAATAAGTATTTATATCCGATTATAAACGGTTGCAAATATTTATTAATCTGTTTTAAAAAAAATGAATCAGGTTATTAGAGCAGATTTTATAGTGCTGAATCTGTATATTTATCCATAGCTTTTATACCATAAAAAAATACCATGCAAAAAATCCTTTTCTTCTGCGGAATAGTTTTATCGCTATCAGCATTTGCACAAAAAACAACCGTTTCAAACAACAAGACAATCGTATTGAGTTCAGTTGAGAAGCACCAGGAAGAATTAATAAAAATAAGTGATCAGATCTGGGGCTTTGCCGAAATAGCCATGCGCGAACATCAATCAGCCAAGCTCTTGGCCGATTATGCAGAAGCTCAGGGTTTTAAAGTAAGCAGAGGTGTTGCCGGAATACCCACCGCATTTGTTGCAGAATATGGATCAGGAAAACCCATCATTGGAATCTTAGGAGAATTTGATGCACTTCCCGGACTTTCACAAAAAGCACAACCCAATAAAGAAGCATTAAAATCCGGCGCTCCTGGTCACGGATGCGGACATAATATGTTTGGTACAGCAAGTCTTGGCGCTGCAGTTTCCATTAAAGAACTCATTGCTGCTGGTAAAATAAAAGGTACCATTCGTTTCTATGGTACACCTGCAGAAGAAGATTTAGCAGGAAAAGTATGGATGGCTAAAGAAGGATTATTCAACGATCTGGATGTTTGTCTCGATTGGCACCCCGATTATGAAAACAAAGCCAATATGCAAAGCTCACAGGCTATCACAGACTATACCATTTCATTCAAAGGGAAATCAGCACACGCTGCAGCAGATCCCTGGAACGGAAGAAGTGCATTAGATGCCGCAGAACTTTTTGCCCAAGGTGTAAACTATATGCGCGAACATGTGAAACCAAGTGTTCGTATGCATTATGTATTTACAAAAGCAGGCAAAGTACCCAATGTTATTCCCGACGAAGCAGCAGTATGGTTATGGATCAGAGATAGTAAAAGAAGTGGAGTGGTAGAAGTATCGGAAAGAATGAAAGACATCGCAAAAGGTGCCGCTTTAATGGCAGGTGTTTCTTATGAAGTTAGATTGAATAATGGTTTATACGAATTGCTGGTCAATGAAACAGGAGCCAAAACTTTACAAAACAATATGAACTTAGTGGGACCTATTACTTATACCAAAGACGAACTGGATTTTGCAGATAAAATCATGAAAGAATATGGAGTTGCTTCAAAAGGAATTAACGGTGCGATTAAACCTTTAGAGAAAACAAACGAAACAGCACCCGGCGGATCTACTGATGTAGGCGATGTGAGTTATATCGTACCTGAAATAACATTAATGGCCACTACTGCTCCCTTTGAAGCACCTTGGCATTCCTGGGTAGTGGTTGCCTGCGGCGGAATGAGTATAGGACACAAAGGAATGCTTTTTGCATCCAAATCATTAGGCACCACCATGGTAGACCTTTTTGAAAATGAACAATTAAGAAAAGATATTAAAGCAGAATTTTTACTGCGAAAAGGAAAAGAAGTTTGGAAAGAAATGTTGCCTGATGGACCACCGCCAGTGCCGAAAGATTAATTTAAAAGTAAAAATGAAAAAGTAAAAAGGTCTTGATGATTATTTATCAAGACCTTTTTTATTTAGAATGATAGATTAATTCCGGCCATCATATTGAACCGTTTACTATTATAACCTACAATATCAAAGTATTCTTGATTCGTAATATTTCTCAAGTCAATAAATGCTCTGCACTTTTTTGAAAGTGGATATCCCAGATAAAGATCAATCGTATAATATGAAGGCATTTTGTCTGGACCAGCATCGTACATGCCCTTCAATCTATTTCCAACAAATCGAAACGAAGGTGCAAAGGTTACACCCTTAAATAATTCGGTTGAGAAAGTAGAATTGAATGTGAAATTTGGACGGCGATATAAGTTCTTAGTTTTTATACCTTGATTCTCACCTTCTCCATCAACATAGGTTAGATTACTTACCCAATTTGTTTTTTTACTAAACCCAATATTAGTCTCTAATTCAAACCCGAAATCGTGTTGTTGATCGCGATTAATATATTGACTTGCATACGTATTTGGATCTGTATAAAAAACAAACAAATCTTTGATATCTCTTTTAAAAGCCCCTACTCTGAAACTTGATTGTTTATTCTTTGCAAACACTTGCACTCCTATTTCGTAATTGCTACTTTTTTCTGGACGCAAATTTTTATTTCCGTATTCGCTATATAATTGATACAGGGAAGGCGTTTTATAAGCCGAAGAAATATTAATGAACAACTTTACCAAGTTGTTCAAACGATAAGATGGATTGAATGTATACGTTAAATTATTCCCGTAAATACTATGATGATTAATGCGAAATCCTGCTTCTACATCAAAGCCTCCTATTCCTGAAATTAATATTGAATGATACATCGCCATATTATTTGCCTTTGCACTATCCCCTAATGCAGTCTCATAAGGTCCGTACATGCTAATGCTCAAATAATGTTGGTCAGTTTGCTGAGCCATTCTTTGTAAACCAGACACTAATGTAATTTTGTTAGATAAAACAAAATTTCCAAATAGTTCAGTGATGGCGGTATTTCCATGATAATCACCTTTTGAATACATATCAAATCCACTTACACTGGCACTATCATTTAAATACGATCTTGAAGTCTGTAGAAAGCTTTGCGACAAGTGTATTTTCATTCCTTTTTTGGTATACAATAATTCCAGATTTTGCAACCCATTTTTATTGTCGAAATAATCGTCTTTATCATTCTGGAATGCGCCAGGATCAGTGCTTCCATGGTACTTCGACATGTTACTAAATGCTTTAAAAGAGAAGTGATCATTAAATTGATAGCCAAGGGTCGCCTGAAAACTATGCTGTTTAAAATCATCATTTTTAAAATTCATCTTTCCTGTACTATCGTGTGCTACAGGAAACCCACCAGTATTCATAAAATCATATACTAGTTGATAGGAGAATTTTTTAATAGTTCCATTTAATCCCACATTTCCACGAAGCGTTTGATAACTACCATAACTTATCAATGCAGTTGGATTGAAAGAATTTTTTCCAGCTTTCTTAGTGATAATATTTATCACACCTGCAACTGCATCGCTACCCCATAAAGTGCTTTGTGCACCTTTCAGAATTTCTACTCGTTCTACCTGTCCTATACTGATCATGTTCAAATCGAAAGTATTATTGATGTTTGATGGATCTCCAACTGGAATACCATCAATGAGTATTAATGTATTACCAGTTCCGGCACCACGCAAATAAACATCAGGATTGGTTCCGGCATTATTGTTTGCGCCATTAATAAAAATGCCTGCCTGATAATTGATGATCTCAGAAAGTGTTTTACCCGCATTGCGCTGTAATGTTTCCTGATTGATCACGGTAATCATTTTACCGGTACTACTTTGTTTCTGCTCCACTCTATTGGCGGTAACAATTACTTCGTCCAACTGTTTTACAGAGGAACTGTCTTGTGCATGTAGCTGACTGCTGATGATGATAGCAGTCATAACTAAAACTTTTCTTTTCATTTTTAAGAAAATTTTGTTGTGACTACTTTCAGGAAATAATAAAAGATAGAAATATAAAAGCCTTACGACGCTTACACTTCATGCCTTTCACCCGAAAGCTGAAAAATTGTGAAGGTGGCGGCAGGTCTTCTGACTTACTCCATTATTCAAGGCCTTCCCATTTAAACAGTGGCACTGAGATTGAATAATACTAAGGAGCTTACAGCTACGGGGATAGTCCCGGAATTACACCGGATTCCCTATTAATCTTCTACTTTTTAAAGTATCAGAACCGAAACCGCGACAAATCTAATGTTAAACTGATTGTAAGACAAAACAAATTATGTTCAACAAAACTTATCTTTAAAATTGTGTTTAAATTCTTGATAAAATATTTCACACAATATTATTTACATGAAACAGCTTGATTTTATTTTATCAATTGTATTTTTTTTCTAATTATCTATATAATTTTATTCATGCGCATCATCTCCTATAATGTTAATGGCATCCGTGCCGCAATTAAAAAAGGTTTTATCGATTGGCTTAAAACAGATCCTGCTGATATTATCTGTTTGCAGGAAACCAAAGCACATAAAGACAATGTGGATTATAAATCAATTGAAGATTTGGGATATCAGACCTTTTGGTTTTCTGCACAAAAAAAAGGGTACAGCGGGGTTGCCATTTTTACAAAGATCAAACCCGATCAAGTTTTCTTTGGTAATCAAATAGATCATAGTGATTTTGAGGGAAGGGTAATACGCGCAGATTTTGGTGACATTACTTTGATCAATGCTTACTTTCCCTCTGGTACCAGTGGAGATGAGAGACAGACTTACAAATACAAATGGTTAGATGAATTTTTTATTTATCTGCAAGAGTTAAGAAAAACGCGTCCGCAAATAATAATTGTGGGAGATTATAACATTGCGCATCAAGCCATAGATATCCATGACCCGAAAGGGAATAAAAATTCTTCCGGGTTCTTGCCTGAAGAAAGAGCCTGGATGGATATGTTTGTAGAAAATGGCTGGGTCGACAGTTTTAGAAGTTTGAATCCTGATAAAACAGGTAGCTATAGCTGGTGGAGCCAGCGCTTCCCAAGTGTTCGTTTAGAGAATAAGGGCTGGAGAATCGATTATATCTGCGTTACTGATAAGTTGTCTTCAAAATTAATAAAGGCCGACATTTATCCAGATGTGAAGCACAGTGACCATTGTCCTATTTTCCTTGAACTCAATTAAACACTACTAATCAAGCAGTTAATATGTTTATATATAATGTTACCACTAAGATAGAACCAACCATACATGAAGCTTGGGTGGAGTGGATGAAGGAAACCCATATTCCTGAAATCATGAATTCGGGTTGTTTTACCCAATTTCAGTTTGTAAGGCTCCTGGAACTGGATGATATCGAAGGGCCTACATATGCTGTTCAATATCGCACTGAGTCAAAAGCAGCATACAATCTATATCTAGAGAAATTCGCAAACAAACTCAGAAATGATGTATACGCTAAATGGGGAAATAAAGTCATCAGTTTTCGATCTTTAATGCAGGTTGTGCATTGAGTGTGGAAACTTTTGTTTTTTCGTTTTGCTAATCACAAAACTTTACTATATTCCCCTGAAAGCCGCTTTGGGCAAGCGTTTCAGATTAAATAAGCTGAAACCCTTTAACAGCAAGTGTTTCAGCATTAAAGAGACCCTCATTACATGTTTATACACCTTTGATTTTTTCGTCTGAAACCCTTTCCTGATATGGATTTAGAGGTAAATTGGTGCATAAAATAAATTTTGTTAGTAATGAAAAGAAAATAAATTTGTGAAGATTTAAAAATCAAATTAAAATAACATCTATGAACAAAGCTGAATTGATTGCTCAGATTGCTGAAGACGCTGGCCTTACAAAAACACAAGCTAACGCTGCTTTAGATTCTTTTGTTGACACCGTAACTAAAACTTTAAAGAAAGGTGATAAAGTTACTTTGGTTGGTTTTGGTACTTTCTCAGTTTCAAAACGTGCTGCCCGTACTGGCCGTAACCCTCAAACTGGTGCTACCATCAAAATCAAAGCTAAAAAAGTTGCTCGCTTCAAAGCTGGTAAAGAATTGGCTTCAAAAGTTTAATTACTTAG
>JBAXHC010000097.1:0-11523 GCA_037139075.1 Bacteroidota bacterium | reverse complement strand
GCAAGCGAACAGGAGGGGTGTTTTAGGAAGAAGATAATCTGCAAGCGAACAGGAAGGGGCTTTTTAGGATCATTAAGAGATTATATTTGTCAAACTGAAAAACATCTCTCTCATATTATCCCTATTTCTGGTTCTCCAGGTCAATGCCCAGCGCGTATATGCAGATCATTCGGTGCTGGCAACTGGGAGCTGGGTGAAGTTGGGGGTTACGCAAGAAGGGATGTATAAAATCGATGCCACCACATTGGCGGCTATGGGATTAGTGAGTGGTTCTATCAATTCATCTGCCATCCGTCTTTATGGAAACGGCGGAGCTATGTTGCCGGAATCTAATGCTGTTCCAAGACCAGACGACTTACTCGAAAATGCCATCGAAGTAGTGGATGGGGGCGACGGTGTTTTTAATAATAATGATTACCTGATTTTTTATGCAGCTGGTCCCCATCAATGGCTGAAAGACAGTAATGTCAAACGCTTTAACCATCTGAAAAACTTATATAGCGATACTGCTTTTTATTTTATCACGATTAATGGAACTGGTAAAAGAGTGGCTTTACAAACTGCCGTTATAGGCACAGCTGTTAATACGATTAGTACGTATCAGGAACACCAATTTTACGAAACGGATTCTTACAATATTTTGAATAGTGGTAAACAATGGTATGGAGAAACCTTTAGCAATAATGGCATTGGAGCTTTGAATAAAAACTTCACAATCAATTGGCCTGCATCTGCTCAAGGTGCAGGCACTTATTTTCGTTCTACAGTTGCTGGCAGAACCATTGGGGCTAATAGTAGTTTTAAAGTGCAGGTGGCAGGCCAGTTAGTTCCTGATATCAATATCCCATCCGTGTCAGGATATTTTTTAGATGCATATGCACAAGATGCTGGAGCAACTGTCGATTTGGGTGTTCCGATTAATTTGACAGCGAGTAATTCCTCAAGATCTATCACTTTACAATATAGTTTTCAACCGGGAAATACTTCCGCTCAAGGTTGGCTCAACTGGTTTGAATTGCAGGGCGATTGTGCTTTGCAAATGGATGGCACCAAGCCCTTGTTTTTTCGGAATTGGGGGCATGCAAACCCAATCCCGGGAGGGGATGTGATTGATCAATATCAAATAGCAAATGCTTCTGCAAACACAGTGGTTTGGGATATCAGCAATTCATTTATACCAACTGCATTAAATTCTTTATTTAATAGCAGTTCATCAATTTCTAGTTTTAAAAATCTTGCCGATAGCCTACACGAATATGTAGCATTCGACAGAACTAATTTATCTACACCCATAGTGCTTGGTAAAATTGCGAATCAAGATTTACATCATGTGGGAACGGGTGCAGATTTTTTAATTATTACACATCCATCTTTAATCAATGAAGCAAAAAGATTAGCCAGCTTTCACGAACAACAAGACGGCTATCAAACGGTGATTGCGCAAACGCCACAAATTTATCAGGAGTTTGCAGGTGGCAATGCCGACCCATCTGCGATCCGAGATTTTGTAAAAATGTATTACGATCAGGCACAGAAAACGGGTAGTAAAAAACCTCGATTTTTATTGCTGTTTGGTGCAGGTTCATACGACCCTAAAAATCGCATTGCGGGAAATAATAATTTGGTGCCCGTGTACGAAACCGTGAATAGCTTAGAGCCTTTGGTGAGCCATGTTTCAGATGATTTCTTTGCACTGCTCGATGATGCCGATGATATTAATTTAGTGTCACCAGCAGGCTTACTTGATATTGGCATCGGCCGGATCCCTGCACATAATATAGATGAGGCAAAAACAATGGTGGATAAGATCATCCATTATTCCGATACCGCAAGCCTCGGCGCATGGCGTACCAAAACAGTTTTTATTGCAGATGATAAAGATGGAAACCTGCATTTGAACGATGCAGAATCGATGGTGCAAACAGTATCCACTTCTAATCCTTCTATTCATACCGATAAAATATATCTCGATGCATTTCCATTAGTCAGTGGAAATGGAGGTGCACGTTATCCTGCAGTAAACGACGCCATTGTAAACGAAGTATTCAACGGAAATTTAATTGTGAATTATACGGGACATGGTAGTTATCAGAGACTGGCAGAAGAGTCTGTGTTGACGGAAACAGAAGTTTCTAAATTTAATAACAGCAATAAACTGCCCTTATTTATTACTGCCAGTTGCGACTTTGCTCCTTATGATGACGCTTCTAAAAATTCATTAGGAAATAACTTATTATTTGGAAATCAAAATGGTGCAATTGCACTCATGACCACCACGCGAGTTGTATTTGCTTTTAGTAATCGTATTATGAACGAAAACTATTTACGCATCGCTTTACAACCCAATGCACAAGGTAACTGGTTAACATTAGGAGAAGCGAATCAGCAAGCTAAGAATAAGAGCTATCAAGGCTTTGGTGATGTGTACAATAATCGGAAATTTAGTTTGTTGGGCGATCCTGCGATGCATTTAGCAATACCTGCTTATCATCTAAAATTAACAGCAGTAAATGGCAAACCCATTACTGGAAAAGATAGTTTGCAGGCTTTGGGAAATTATCAATTAACAGGAATTGTAACGGATGGATTAGGAAATCCAATCAACAGTTTTAATGGTACTGTTTATCCAACAGTGTATGATAAAGCACAGGATCAAAAAACATTGGGTAATGATCCTGCAAGCATCGTCACAAATTTTGCTGTTCAAAATAGTGTGTTGTATCAGGGTAGGGCCACTGTAAAAAATGGAGCTTTTCAGTTTAGTTTTATTGTACCAAAGGACATTAATTTTCAACCGGGAAAAGCGAAGATCAGTCTCTATGCCACCAATGGATTTAAAGATGCAGCTGGTGCCGACACTTCTTTTTTCATTGCAGGATTGGCCAATGTTTCAAAAGATACCAGTGGGCCAATTATCAAAGCTTATTTGAATGATGAAAATTTCAAAGACGGCGGACTAACCAACGAAAACCCTGTGTTGTTGCTGCATTTATACGATTCATCTGGTATCAGTACTTCGGGGGCCGCAATTGGTCATGATATAACTGCAGTTATCGATGGCAATGAAAGAAATGTATTGGTGTTGAATAATTTTTATACTGCCGTGCTGGATAGTTATCAGGAAGGCACGGTTAATTTTCCGCTGCCAACTTTGTCGGTTGGTCCACACCAAATTAAAATTAAAGCCTGGGATGTAGCCAACCATTCGAGTGAAGTGGTTTTAAATTTTGTGGTTGCCAAGCAAGAGAAGTTGGAAGTCACAAAACTGATGAATTACCCCAATCCATTTACCACTACCACTAGGTTTTCGTTCGAGCATAATCAGCCAAATACGGATCTTGGGGTTGAGATCAGCATATTTGCATTAAATGGTCAATTACTCAAACTGATTAATAGAACCATCAATACGGGAGGCACCCGAAATATTCAGATTGAATGGGATGGGAGGGACGAAAGTGGAAGAAAACTCAAAAAAGCTACTTATATTTACCATATTAAAGTAAGTTTGCATAATAGCTTCTACCAAGAGGCTAAACAAATAATCGTTTTCTAAAACCCCTGAATGATTCCAGCTCTACACTTTTTTTAACTTTTTTTCGTTTGATTAAGTAAACCGGATTGTAATAAATCATTCATTTTATGCTATTATCTTTTTATCGAAAACTATTGGTGGTATTAGTATTTGCTGCAGTCAGTAATGCTATACAAGCACAAGACTCCTTAAATATTGTAAGTACAGCCGTACCATTTTTACGTATTTCACCCGATGCACGTGCCGGTGGAATGGGAGATGCGGCAATCGCCACATTACCCGATGCCAATTCAGGTTTCTGGAACCTGGCTAAAATTCCGTTCACCAAAAAGCAGGCAAGTGTGGCATTGAACTACACTCCCTGGTTAAAAGACCTCGGACTAACAGATGTATATCTTGCCAGCGTTGCAACCTATTATAAGCTTGACGAAGAGTCAGCCATTTCTTCTTCTATGCGTTTCTTTAGTTTAGGAAATATTCAGCTCACAGATAATTCTGGCAACTTATTAAACTCAGTAAAGCCCAGTGAATTCTGTATCGATTTCGGTTATAGTCGTAAGTTGAGCGATAATTTAAGTATCGGTGGTGCACTACGTTATATCAATAGTAGACTGGTAACAGGAGATGTGGGAACAGGTGTTGTATATAAGGCTGGAAACTCAGTGGCTGCAGACGTTTCGTTATATCATCATGGTGTAAAAGATGATAATAGTAGCGGATTAAATTGGGGTATCACCCTATCGAACCTGGGTTCTAAAATCGGATATACCAACGATGCAAATAATAAAGACTTTATCCCAGCTAACTTAGGATTGGGAATTGCTTATGTGCATGCGATTAATGAAAGTAATAAAATTAGTATCGGCTTAGATTTGAATAAATTATTAGTGCCGATTGTTCCAAAAGCAACGGGCAACTACTCGCAAGATTCAGCGTCTCTGGCGGCGTATAGAAATACAGGTGTGGTATCAAGTTGGTTAAAGTCGTTCAATGATGGAACCAGTTTGACTAGTAGCTTCCAGGCTAGTCTTGGTTTAGAATATGCCTATAACGATCAGTTCTTTTTCCGCAGTGGATATTTCTACGAAGACAAAACCCGTGGTAACCGTAAATATTTTTCCGTAGGTGCTGGTTTCAATATCAGTTCTTTGGGACTTAACTTATCTTATCTAGTTCCATCAGGCAGTGGTGTAACCAGAAATCCATTATCAAACACGGTGCGTTTTGGAATTATATTTCATCTAGGAGATAATGAGAAGTAAATTTAAAAGTAAAAAGTAAAAAGAAGAGGAATAGTGAGGAGTGAGGAGTGCCGTTTTAAACGCAAAGCGTGTAAAACGAAAGAAAAAGTACCCCAACTGCCGCTTGCGGATAGGAGGGGTGGCTGGAGCGACTGAGCGAACAGACGGGGTGGTTCCTCTTTAAACCAAACACCCCAATAGCTCTTATCATTCAGGATTAAAATAACCAGTAACCACCCTGCCGTATTCCGTAGTCACGGAATCGGCTGTCCCTCCTATCCCGAAAGTCGGGACAGGAGGGATATTTTTATATAGTATAAAATAAAATCATGAGCTACAGAATAGGCCAGGGCACAGACTTTCATCAATTAGTAGCAGGACGCGACCTATGGCTCGGTGGTGTAAAAATTCCACATCATAAAGGCGCATTAGGCCATAGCGATGCCGATGTATTATTACACGCCATCTGCGACTCTATGTTGGGTGCATTAGCCCTAGGCGATATCGGATTTCATTTTCCCGATACCAATACTGAATTCAAAAACATCGATAGTAAAATTCTCTTAAAACGTACAGTAGAACTAATAGCTAAAGAAGGCTACCAGGTAGTAAATGTGGATGCCACATTATGCCTTGAAGCTCCAAAAATTAAACCCTATGTAGCCCAGATGCAACAAACCATCGCAGACATTTTGGGTGTAACCATTAAAGATGTATCCATCAAAGCAACTACAACCGAAAAATTGGGATTTGTGGGAAGAGAAGAAGGACTTGTAGCTTATGCGAATTGTTTATTGAAAAGCATATAGTTAATTTGCAGTTCACAATGATATTGATTTGCGAAATTGTGCTCCCTCCCTGTTGGTAGGGATTTTTTATAAAACTGATGACAATTGCTTAGAAAAATACATACCAGTTTAAAGCCGCATCAATTACTGATTAAAAATTTTGCACACTTAGGATTTATTCAAATCACCAACTCATTATTACAGATCCTGATTTTTCCCTTCATTTTAAGAGTGGTTGGAATAGAAGAATTTGGAAAAGTAATGGTAGCAAATAGTTTCGCCTGGTTATTAACCACTTTAGTAAACTATGGGAGCAGTCAAACAGGTATTAACGATATTGCTTCAAATACCAGGAATCCCCAAAAAATATCACACCATATTCGGGTGATCATTCAAAGTCGTTTGATCTTGTTTTTTTTATTGTTGGCCCTGATGTTTATATGGTATTTTTTAATTAGCCAAAACGCTTTATACTTTCTTCTTGCAATGACAATCGTTTTAGGGGAAGCCTTAAACCCGCTGTTTTATTTTGTGGGTATGGAAGAAAGTTCAACTTATAATGTGGCAAATCTTTTTTCAAAGATTTTAACGCTATGCCTAATCTTTTTATTGATCAAACATGCTGACCAAGCTGCCTGGGTGAATTTTTTGATAGGGATCATCAATTGCGTTTGTTTTGGACTTTTATTGCTGTTTGTGTATTTAAAAAAACAAATCAGCTGGGTAAGTATTCGGTGGGAAGATTCGATGTTTTTTTTTAAAACGAATAGTTATCTGCTTGGAAATAATATCACTGTTTATTTGCAGCAATCTGTTTTTTTGTTTGCTTTATCTACAACTGGGCAAGCAACTATTTTGGGGGCTTACTCCTTGTGCGACAAATTGATCTGGAGCTTTCGGGTATTAATGGTAGCGGTATTTAATACAATATATCCCAAAGGAGCACAATTGTATCAAGTAGATAAATTAAAATGGATCCAGTTTAAAAATAAGATCAATCGCTTAATTTTTTATGGATGTATTGTATGGGCAATTTCACAGTTTTTTTTAGCCTATTTTGTAATCATATTGGTTGCAGGAAAAGAAAATATGATAGCTACCAATTACCTTAAATGGATGAGTTTGGTTCCATTATTTATTGCATTAAATATGTTGAATGTAATGGAACTATTATTGAGTAAAAAGAATAGTATTTTATTTTATATCGGAATAGGCATTCTATGTTTTGCATTTATTAGCACTTTAACATTATTGCAATTTGATCCTAAATGGTATGGTTTATTTCCTCTTTTGGTTGAATCAGGATGCTTTTTATTATATCACAATTATATAAAGCGCATAGTGTATCCCGAATTTTAAGGGAATAGTATCTAAAGAAATGAGAAAAAATGCACAAGCTTGCAACAAAACAGACTCCCAAAGGCTCTTTTTGAAAAGGATATTCAAAGTCTTTTAGCATATTAATGCTATTTTTGGCTTCCTTTTACATTCATATATGTAATTTATAACTATTTGAAAGTCACCAAATCCTATATCAGGTATCAACAAAGTAAATATTTGGCCGACTTGCTGAGTATAACAGCTATTGTTTTTATCGGAATACCTTTTTTAGGGCTTCAGGATCTTGAACCAAGCAAACCCTATTTATATCTATTGCTCTTATTAACTTTAGCGTCCTGGTATATTGCCTCTTTTTTCTCGCGATTATATGCAGATAGAAGGACCAATAAGTTTGCAGAAGAGATTATCTCTACCTCCTATAACTCCTTATTATTTACCATTTTATTAGCAGCTTTTCTTTACTTTTTTATGAAACAGGTAACATTTAATAACCTGTTCTTTTTAATCTTTACAATTGCAACTTTTTTCACTACAATCATTTGTAAATACATCATTCGAAAGTATATACATGGCCAGGTATATGCTGGTAAGTTCTCTGACAATTTTTTATTGGTAGGTGCCACGCCTGCGGGAGTAGATTTTTTAAACACCGTACATAAATATGCTTATTATGGTTATAATTGTGGAGGTGTTTTACACCACACACCTGTGCAATTAAATGGAAGTAAATACTTTGGATCAGTGGAAGCTTTGGAAGAAGTTTTAACCAACAATAATTTCGACGAAATTGTGATTGCCCTTCCTAATACACAACCAGAAGTTATTAAAAAAGCGGTGCAGGTTTGCGATCGTTTTGCGATTCCCATAAAAATCATTCCAGACCTAGATCAATTTGCAACCACCAATATTCAGGTGAATAATATTGGTTTAATCCCAGTACTTAATTTTAAATCGCTGCCGCTGGATAAATGGGAAAACAGAACGCTTAAAAGAACTTTCGACATCCTTTTCTCATTATTATTTTTTCTCATTGTTGGAAGCTGGCTAATGCCCATTTTAATGTTGGCGATTAAGCTTACTTCCAGGGGGCCGGTGATGTTTCAACAAGTGAGATGGGGATTAAACAACGAGAAAATGATTTGTTATAAGTTCAGAACTATGGTAGTTAAAAGCAAGGATACCAACGAAAAGGGGGAATATTTACAAGCCACTAAAAACGATCCACGCATCACACCACTGGGAATTTTTTTAAGGAAAACTAGTCTTGATGAATTGCCCCAATTTTATAATGTTTTAATAGGCAATATGTCTGTAGTTGGTCCAAGGCCACACCCTGTTCCATTAAATATGGCATCGATTGATACGGTGGATAATTATATGCTGCGTCATATGGTTAAACCGGGTATCACAGGATGGGCACAGGTAAATGGTTGCAGGGGCGAAACAAAAAATGTTTCATCCATGCAGAAGCGTGTGAATTACGATTTGTATTATATCCATCGATGGTCGTTTTGGTTCGATTGCCAGGTAGTGCTACAAACCATCATTAATATATTCCGGGGCGATCAAAATGCTTACTAAAAATTCGTTTCATTTATGAAAAATATTTTTATTGCAGTAATTTTTTGTGCCATAGGAACCAGTTTCGTTTATGCACAAACTGTGATGGAAAATGTACATGCAGACATTTATGAATTTTTAAATCGGCAGGCTCAGAAAGGGAATATTGTTTTTGATGACCTGATAAGGCCCATTTCAAGAATTAAGATCACAGAATATTTAGATAGCTTAACTGTTAAAAAAAATCATTTAAGTAAAATAGAAAAAGAGGAAATTATTTTCTTTCAAAAAGAATATGGTACGGCTCTTGCGAAAAAGGAATGGAACTATTCTGAGAAACCAAGATTTTTGAAAAAAGATAGTAATGGCCGTTTGCGTTTGTTATCGGTTGAGAAAGAAAATTTCACACTGAATATCGATCCTTTGATACAAATGGGATATGTGAAAGGTGATTCTCAAAGCGTTAAAAAATTTGCCAGAGGAATACAGGGATGGGCCACCTGGGGTAAACATTTCGGCTTAAACTTTTCTTATGCTGATGCCACAGAAAGCGGTACAGGACTTAATCCGGATAAAAATTTTACCCCAGATCAGGGAGTGGTTTTAAGTACTTCGACCACTGGAAAATCTATTAATTACAACGAAGCAAGTGCCAACCTTTATTATTCATGGAAAAAAGGAATTGTAAGTATTGGGCAAGACTATCTTTTATGGGGCTATGGAGAAAATGGCAGGATGGTATTGTCTGATAAAGCACCGGTTTATCCTTATTTCCGATTGAGTTTAGATATTTTAAAATGGTTGCGATTCGAATATGCCAATGCAGTATTGGCATCCAATGTTATTGATTCAAACCAAACCTATTTTACGGGTAATCCAGTCTTTGGTGGAGAACGAATTATTTATCGCCCCAAATATATGGCCACAAATACCCTGATCTTCAAACCCACTAAAGGATTAGATATTGCTTTTGGAGAATCAGTAATTTATAGCGATCAAATTCAAATAGGTTATCTGTTACCTTTTTTTTATTTAAAGGGTTATGATCAATACAGCAGTGGTAATCGGGCGCAGGCAGGAGCAAATAGTCAGATCTTTATGCAAATCTCTTCGCGCAATCAAATCAAGAAAACACATATCTATGGCGGCTTGTTCATCGATGAAATTAGTATGAGCAATATATTCGACAAACAAAAAAGTCGTAACCAATTAGGCTATAGTCTGGGTGCTTCCATTACAGATTTGCTAATACCATATTTAACACTCCAGGCAGAGTATTCTAAGATCAATCCATTTGTGTATCAGAATCAAAATCCTACACAGAATTACAATAGTAATTATAGTACCATGGGCGATTGGATGGGCAATAATGCCGATCGTTGGATTGTATCAGCAAAGTACACACCTATACCAAGGTTAAGACTATTAGCGAGGTATCAGTACATCAGAAAAGGGGGTGCTGGAACTCTAGAACAGCAATATGATGTCACGAAACCACAACCTCCCTTCCTTTTCGATCTACAAAGGAAACAGGGAGAATTTTTATTGAAAGCGAACTATGAAATTGTGAATAATTTTTATGTAACGGGTAGCTATTCCATGACCAATCAATTATTAGCGCCAAGTTTTTTGACTAAGAATTTTAAAACAATCAATTTTGGAATGTCTATTGGACTATGAGATTATTTCACTTCTAAAAAAGTTAGCATAACTTATTAAAGCCTCCAATAAAAAGTACAGATTTTCTTAGCTTCATCCCGATTATAAAAAGCTTTCACATCAAATAAATATAATTTCCGAGAAGTGGAATGGGTAGTTAATTTTTCAATTGATAAAGCTTTAAAGGCATCATGTTTAACAGCTAATATGATGGCGTCGTATGTAGCACCTACAGGGATAGATGGAATAATTTTTTCTTTCGATACATGATGCGCTGTTTCATTTGCGATGGGATCTACTACCTCTACCTGAACAGAATAATCCATCAATTCTTTTACAATATCAAAGACTTTGGAATTACGTGTATCGCCAATATTTTCTTTGAAGCTGCAGCCTAAAACCAGTATTCTGCATTGGGTAATATTTTTGCCTGCTTGCAGTAAAGTTTTCACAGCTTTCTCGGCAATAAATTTCCCCATCTCATTATTTACCAACCGGCCAGAATGAATCACACGCGGACTATAGCCCAATTCTTCGGCCTTATGCGTTAAATAATAGGGGTCAACGCCAATACACTGTCCGCCAACTAATCCGGGTTCGAAGGGCATAAAGTTCCACTTGGTAGCGGCAGCTTTTAAAACCTCTCTGGTATCGATACCCATTCTATCGAAAATCAATGCCAGTTCATTTACAAAAGCGATATTCAAATCCCGCTGAGCATTCTCTATAACTTTAGCGGCTTCTGCAATTTTAATAGAAGGGGCCTGATAAATTCCGGCAGTAATTACAGAGCTATATAAGTTTGATAAATCGGTAAGGGTAGTTGGCAAATCTGCAGCCACAATTTTTAAAATAGAAGCAATGGGTCTTTGTGTATCTCCTGGATTAATTCTTTCGGGAGAATAACCCACAAAAAAATCCTGCTTCCAGATCAAGCCACTTGTTTGTTCCAGAATGGGGATGCAAATTTCTTCTGTAAGGCCAGGATACACAGTACTTTCAAAGACAATGGTCATCCCTTTTTGTAATACAGATCCCAGCATTTCTGTAGCTTTTTTTAGGGGCCCAAGATCCGGTTTGTTTTGTGCGTCGATATCAGTGGGGATGGTAATAATGAGGTGGGTACAACTTTTTAAATCATTGATATTATTGCTGAACTGCAGATTTGGATTGGTTAGTTGTAGAAAGGAAGAAAGGCCGTTTGGATCGATGCCATTTTGTAAAGACAGCATTTTCTGTTCGTCAATATCAAAACCGATAACCATATATTTTTCAGCAAAAAGAGCCGCCAAAGGAAGCCCCACATATCCCAAGCCGATGATTCCTATTTTAATTGACATGGGTAAAAGTAAAAAGTAAAAAGTAAAAAGTAAAAAGTAAAAGTAAGGAGTGAAAAGTGAAA
>JBAXHC010000096.1:0-11535 GCA_037139075.1 Bacteroidota bacterium | reverse complement strand
AGAAGAAAGCGCGTGAGGCTCAGGGGATGAAAGTAGATAAGCCAATTTAAATAGGTCGTATGGTTGAAAAATTATCCAAATAAAGTCAACCATACCCCTTCGATTTCGTTATAGAATAACGCTTCAAAATTAATTTTTTGTTTTATAAATATAACAGAAGCATATATTAGAAATTTAGGAGATGACATGTTAGGCAACAACGCGTTAAAAGCAATTATTTTGACTTCTGTATTAGCTTTAGTTGGCTTACTGCCTCTTCAAGCTAGTGCTGCTTGTCAATTTGTATCAACAAAAGATGGTAGTCCATTGCCGGTCAAAGCGGTTGATGAAGATACTCCTGCAGCTAAGACATTTTTAGAGACATGTGTAAATCCATATACTAAGCTAGCGGCTACTGATCCTGATGTTGCTAAAACTGGTAAGAAGCTATTTGGTTACTGGTCATGTACGCAATGTCATGGCGGCAACGCAGGCGGTCAAACGGGCCCAAGTATTACCGATTCAACATGGCAATATTCTAAGCATTTATCAGATAAAGGCATGTTTGAAACAATCGCTGGGGGCTCAAACGCTGGTATGCCAACCTGGCACAATCAGGTAGCTGGCAATCCAGAATTGTTGAAGACAGATGAAATTCTGCGAATTATTGGTTGGTTACGTAGCATGTATGCAGGCGGTGGCGATAAACCATGGCTGAATGAAACAGCTCAAAAATAGTATTTCTGCTTTATAAAAGGCCACCTTCGGGTGGCCTTTTTTGTTTTATGGACACTAAGAAGTTGAGTTAAAATAAGCTTGCAACGTCGGCCTAAAAAACAGCATGAGGAGAGGGTTATGCAAGCAAAATTATTAATGGTTTTAGCTATAACACTAGCATCGTTAATAGGGTGTTCTGGTAAATCATCAGATACGGGTTCAGTCCCATCCAATGAGCCTTCGGTAGCTTTTGTTAAAACCCAAGATGGAAGCCCGCTAGAGATTAAAGTGGATCTGTTTGATACTCCAGCGGCAAAGAAATTTAGTGCTACCGGAAAAAACTCATATATTGGTAACGCAGATGCCATTGCCCAAGGTAAGAAATTATTCCAAATGTATTCATGTACCCAATGCCATGGGGGTGATGCGCAAGGTCAAACAGGTCCTAGCCTTCATGGGCCAGATTTTCATTATGCAAAAAACGCAACGAACAAAGGTATGTTTGAAACGATTTGGAACGGAACTAATGGTGGCATGGGAGCGAAGGGTAAAGGTTTAATGGATCCAACAGATGCGACTAATGGACTAACGCCTGATAATGTATTACAAATCCAAGCTTGGATTCGAAGTCATAATGACAAGCTGACAGGTAACGAATAAGAAGTATTTTTAAATTTAAAGGCAATCTATTTTTATGCGATTCAAAAAGCGCGCAACAGTTGATCTTCATCAGGTAGTAATTGTAGGCGGAGGTGCAGGTGGTCTTGAACTTGCTACCCGCCTAGGAGACACCTTGGGCCGTAAAGGAAAAGCTGAGATTACTTTAATTGATCGCACCAGAACGCATGTTTGGAAGCCCTTACTTCATGAAATTGCAGCCGGAAGTATGAATCCAGATAAACATGAGCTTGAGTATCTTGCACAAGCGCATTGGCATCATTTTAATTTTAGACTAGGCGAAATGGACGGCTTGGATCGTTCAAAAAAAGAAGTCTATATCAGTGCAAACTATGACGAGAATGGCGCGCAGATTATCCCGAGAAGGATCATTAAGTACGATACGCTGATCATTGCCATTGGCAGCACAACCAATGATTTTGGCATTAAGGGCGCGAGAGAAAATTCGATTGCCTTGGATACGATGGATCAAGCAGAGCGATTCCATCGACGGCTGCATAACGCCTTAGTTCGCGCTCAAACACAAGCAGGCCCAGTACATGCCGGCCAGTTAGAAGTTGTTATTGTGGGTGCCGGCGCAACGGGCGTTGAGCTTTCGGCAGAATTGCATAACACTACACGAGAATTAGCCGCCTACGGGCTCGACAAGATTGATCCTGATAAGGATATTAGCATTTCTCTTATTGAGGCCTCTGATCGCGTATTACCAGCCTTGCCGGCTAATTTATCAAAGGCAGTTGATCTTGAACTACGTAAATTACGTGTACATGTTTACGCCGGCGAACGCGTCACTGAAGTCACAGATAAAGGAATTTATACGCATAGCGGTCGATTTATTCCATCTGAACTCGTAGTTTGGGCTGCCGGTATTAAAGCGCCAGACTTCCTTAATGGTTTGGATGGATTAGAAACCAACCGAATTAACCAATTAGTTGTTAAGCGCACCTTACAAACAACAGTGGATGAAGACATTTTTGCCTTTGGGGACTGCGCTGCATGTCCTAGAATCGGCAGTGTTGATAATGTGCCACCAAGAGCTCAGGCCGCACATCAGCAAGCATCTATGCTGATTAAAACCTTGAAAGTAAGGCTGCGTGGGGGTGAACTTCCAAATTACGTTTATAGAGACTACGGCTCACTAGTTAATCTAGGGCGCTATTCTACTGTAGGTAGTTTGATGGGTTCTTTATCTGGTGGAACAATGTTTATTGAGGGCATGTTTGCAAGATTGATGTATCAGTCATTATATAAAATGCATCTGATTGCATTGCATGGATTTTTTACCGTATTTTTGCAAACGCTCGCCCGAATGATTACGCGTCGTACTGAACCGCAGGTTAAATTGCATTAATTTAACCGAATAATTTCAGTTAAATTGAATTACTGTTTTAGTCTGACGTGTTTATGGTACAAGTAGGAAATAAGACTCATCGTAATGATGACGAACCCACCAAAAATAACGATGATATCGTTAATAGCAAAATTCTTGCCCACCATCCAAGTATAAGCGCCAAGCATTAGTAAAATGCCAATATTCTCATTAAAATTTTGAACTGCGATGGAATGTCCTGCGCCTAGAAGGGTGTGGCCACGATGTTGAAGAAGTGAGTTCAGGGGAACTAAAAAATAGCCGGCAAGTATGCCAATGCAGAATAAAATAATTGCCGCAACAAAGACGTTGTGAACAAAAACCATACTCACCACTAAGCCGCCCATATAAACGCCGGCTGGTAATACATCAGCAGCTTTCTCGAGTTTGACATAGATGGAAGCAATGACAGAACCAACTGCAATACCAACCGCTAGAACAGCAATTAGTTTGGCGGCTGATTGTTGATCAAACCCTAAGTAAAGATGCGCCCAGTTTAAAATAACAAATTGCAAAGTAGCGCCAGCACCCCAGAATAGGGTTGTCACTGCGAGCGATACCTGGCCCTGGGTGTCCTTCCATAGCGTTGTAAACGCGTGCCAAAAATCTTTCAATAAGAAACCAAGAGACCGTTGCTCCATGCAATGATCAATCGGGAGTTTAGGAATGTGGTAATTGAAGAATGCCGCTAACATATAAATTAGGGTAATGACAGCAATCCCAAAATACGGGTCATGTGCGGAAATGGTGGAGCCAAAAACGGGACCGATGATAATTGCGGTCACGGTTGTCCCCTCTATCCACCCATTAGCTTTAATCAACATGCTGGGGGGTAACATTTCCGTCAAAATTCCGTATTTTGCAGGCGAATAGGCAGCAGCGCCAATACCAACGATCGCGTAAATATAGAGGGGTGGTACACCAACTAAAGCTAAAACACAGCCAAAGAATTTGATGCCATTGCTTAAAAACATGACCCTTCCTTTTGGAAGGGCATCAGCAAATGGGCCCACAAATGGCGCAAGAACTATAAACGAAATAACGAAAAACTCACGTAATAGCGGCTCATGCCATGTAGGTGAATGGAGTTGATGAAGCAGAGCAATTGCCGCAAAGAGCAAAGCGTTATCAGCCACCGCAGATAAAAACTGTGCTATTAAAAGGGTGTAAAACCCTTTGCCCATTGCGTTTTTCAACTAAAGAATCTCAGAGGCAAAATCAGCTAAGCGAGAACGTTCACCTCGCATTAGCGTGATATGACCATTGTGTTCCCAGCCTTTAAAACGATCTACCACATAAGTTAGGCCAGAGCTGCCTTCAGTGAGGTAGGGCGTATCAATTTGGGCGATGTTTCCTAAACAAACAACCTTAGTACCAGGGCCGGCACGTGTAATTAGGGTTTTCATTTGTTTTGGTGTTAGGTTTTGCGCTTCATCAATAATTAAAAATTTGTTGAGAAATGTACGCCCACGCATGAAATTAAGAGATTTGATTTTAATTCTAGTGCGGATTAAATCCTGTGTGGCAGCTCTTCCCCACTCCCCACCATCATCATCTGACTTATTAAGAACATCTAAATTATCTTCAAGTGCCCCCATCCAAGGGGTCATTTTCTCTTCTTCGGTTCCTGGTAAGAAGCCAATATCTTCTCCCACTGGTACCGTCACCCGTGTCATGATGATTTCACTGTAAATTTTCTTGTCCAGCGTTTGCGTTAATGCTGACGCAAGAGTGAGTAAAGTTTTTCCGCTCCCCGCTTGTCCTAGCAGGGAAACGAAATCTACATCTGGATCCATGAGAAGGTTGAGTGCGAAATTTTGTTCGCGGTTGCGGGCAGTGATCCCCCAAACATTATGTTTAACTTGCGTGAAGTCTTTGATAATTTCTAGAACAGCAGTGTTACCCTCTAAGCTTCTAACGATAGCTTCAAAAGGTTTTTCAAAGGCATAAAATAAAAACTCATTAATTAAGAAGCTTCTGCAAAGCGGGCCAGTGATGCGATAAAACATTCGACCAGCGTCCTGCCAAGACTCCATAGCTTTACTGTGTTTTTCCCAAAAGTTTTCAGGCAGTTCCTTCATACCTGAGTAAAGTAATTCAGTATCTTCTAGGACTTTATCGTTGAAGTAATCTTCCGCGGGAACATTTAGAGCGCGGGCCTTAATGCGGATATTAATATCTTTACTGACGAGGATAACTTGGCGATCTGGGTACTTCTTTTTTAGGGCAAGAACTACGCCTAAAATTTCATTATCTGCTTTACTGCCAGCGAGCATCGGGAGATCAAAATCGACAGCGTCAGTTTGCAAAAACAAATGACCTGTAACATGCTTATTACCTTTGATTGCAAGTGGGCATCCGTGGTCAAGATCGGATAAGTTAGTGCCCACTATTTCTTCTAGGTTTCGACTGGTTTGGCGTGCATTTCTAGCGACTTCGGTAATGCCCTTTTTGTTGTTATCTAACTCCTCTAGGGTCACCATTGGCAGGTATATATCATGTTCTTCAAATCGGAAAAGGCTTGAAGGATCGTGCATTAGCACGTTGGTATCGAGAACAAATAATTTATTGACTGCTGCTAGTTTCTTAGCCATTAGTTTAATTTCCCCAAAAAATACTAAAAATAAAAAAAACCTAAAATTACAATGAACGAATAAATGCTAATACCTCGGGGATGTGGCCATCAACTTTGACGCCACGCCATTCGCGTATTAAAGCGCCTTCCTTGTTGATAATAAATGTACTACGTTCTATTCCTCTCACCTCCTTGCCATACATTTTTTTCATTTTAATAACATCGAATAATTTGCATGCTAACTCTTCATTGTCTGAGAGAAGATCGAATGGGAATTCGAATTTAGCTTTAAAGTTTTCATGGGATTTTATGCTGTCGCGGGAAATGCCAAAAATTTCAGTATTGCATGCATTAAATTCTGCAAAATGATCTCGGAATTGTTGGCCTTGTGTAGTACAGCCAGGAGTTGAGTCTTTAGGATAAAAATAAATAACGAGAGTTTTACTTAGGTGTTCAGAGAGCTTGAAATTCTTACCCCCAGTAGAAGGAAGTTCGAAGTCTTGGAATCTTGAGTTGTTCATAATTTTAGATTAAATGAGCCTGTAACCATTGTTGTTAAAAAACCAGATTTGCGCAAGTAGGTTTTATGAAGATTTGAAGATGAATTCACATCGCGCTTATTGTTTAGTCTATTTGCAGCTATTAGGGTTCATTATTGAACCCTTCTTACCCCTTTTGGATTTATTCCAGTCTAAATGAAACGGGCACGGTTACATTAAATGCGCTATTTTTTAGTACTTCTGGAGGTAATGGAAAATTAGATTTTTTAACCATTTCAAGCGCTTGTTTGTCTAGCACTTCAAATCCACTGGAAGTATGAATTTTTTGACTCAGAATCTTACCGTTACCATCGAGTTGAAAATCGATCTCAACTATACCTTGCCACCCACGCATTTTTGCAATCCCGGGATAGTTGATGTGTTTTGCAATTTCTCGGCTTAGTGCACTTCCATATTGGCTTCTTGCTGCATCAAGATCTGCTTGATTGATTGTTGAAACTGGCCTTGGCGTTTCAGGTGATGGGGCAGCAAAAGTTGGGGGTGTTTCAGTCTTTGGTGCAACCGCAATCACTGCTGGCGGAGGCTCGACAATTGGTTGAGGCGATACGGCCTGGACGGGCTTAGGCAATAGCTGTGGGATGGGTTTAGGTTGTGGTTGAACCACCTTTGGTTTTATTGGCTCAGGTGGTTTAACCGGGGGCGGGGGTAGCGCTTCTGGCTTTGGTTGAATCAAGTCTATTGTTAGCTCTTTAGGCTTAATCATTTTTTCAAATTCAATGTTAGGGATTTTCCAAACGGCAAGTGCATGTAATGCAATCGAAAGCGCGAGCGCCCATGCAAATGCAGTATCACGATTGAAAGGAAATTGAGAAGAAAAGACCAAGATTTAAGGGCAATAAATGTAGGGGTTGAATGAATTAAATACTT
This sequence comes from Bacteroidota bacterium, assembly GCA_037139075.1. Lineage (GTDB taxonomy): Bacteria > Bacteroidota > Bacteroidia > Chitinophagales > Chitinophagaceae > Sediminibacterium. Next base: position 4,790 of record JBAXHC010000096.1, on the reverse strand, counting down.
AATTAATTATACATGAAGCGCTCATTTGAATGGTTTTACTCCCACTCTAATAAAGGGTAAATATTATTCACATTTCGCCGATTGACTATATCAAAAAGTTGCCAATAAGTTCGTTCGGAGGCGGCAGCCGTCCCCATTGCTTTTTCCATGACCTCGCCTTTTTTAATACTATTTCGAATATCATTTAAAAGCGTCCATAAGTATCTCTCTTCATTATTGAGCTGCGCTTTCCAATTGGCATCTTTTAAGGAGCTGCTATGTCCAGGAATCGCGTATTCTGCCTCATTGGTTTTAAGTTCATTAATAACAGCTAACCAACCTTTGATATCTCCGTCAATTGATGGCGTCCTCTCAACAAATAGTAAGTCACCTGTCCATAGGGTAGAACTTTTTTTGTCATAAACAGTTAGGTCGGTATTGGTATGAGCTGTTGGATAGGCCGTTAATAAAAGCGCTCTATCCCCAAGGTCTAAAGTAAGCTTATCCTTGACTAACAAGCTGGGCTTTACGATTTCGCTTTCTTTGAAGTCATCTCCTTGCCACTGCTTATTAAGTCGCATATATCCATCGCGTCTTCGTTCCATGGCATCAGGAAGCTTTGCATGGCCCACAAAAGTAGCATTGTCTTTAATAAAGGCAGTGTTCCCAAAAATGTGGTCGGGATGCACGTGGGTGTTAATGATGTAAAGAATGGGCAAGTTTGAAACTTGCCGAATTGCTTCGTGGAGAGACTGGCCGGTTTTTAAATTGCCACCGGTATCAATGACAGCAATTCCTTTGCTACCAACAATAAAACTTAAGTTGCAAATATCCCCTTTATATCCTTCAGTCATATCCTCATGAATACCATGATGAACATAAATCCCATTGCCTAATGACTCCATAATGAGCGGAGTGGCTATCGAAAGTTCTGAAATACAGAGAGCACATAGGCCAATCAATATTCTTCTTAACATCAACATTCCTTAAAAAGAGCATGCATTTTAGGCATGACAGTAAACTTTCAATATACAGACAGGTCTAGCAAGATGAGCAATTATGATGCAATATAGCACGCTAAGATTAAGCGGTAATATTTAATAAGGGGAAAAGTATGACTCAGAATCAATATACAAAAACGGCCATTGTTTTGCATTGGCTTATTGCGATTGCGATTTTTGCAATGTTTGGTTTAGGTTGGTTTATGGCGGATATTCCAAAAGATCAACCTAAAGCAATGTCATTTGATTTGTTTGATTTGGGCGTTTATACATGGAACATGGCAACTGAAGTGACCCCAAGAACCTTTTATTTTAATTTGCATAAATCAGTCGGTATTACTATTTTGGGATTGGTTGCTTTCCGATTATTTTGGCGAATTACGCATCGCCCTCCAGCACTATTAGATACGTTAACCACGATTGAGAAAAAGATTGCCACAGGCGGTCATCATCTACTTTATTTGCTCATGTTTGCTTTACCAATTACTGGTTTAGTCATGGCGATTAATAGCAAATTTGAATATGGTGTGAAATGGTTTGGTATCAGTTTGATGAACGGTTTGGATAACAAAGCTATTCGTGAGTCATTTGTAGATGTCCATGAAGTTGTTGGCATCACCATGTTGGTGGTGATTGGCATTCACGTGTTAGGGGCTTTGAAACACAAGTTTATTGATAAAGATGGCACCATGAGCAGAATGTCATTATGTGGACTTTGTTGCAAAGGGTCTTGTAAAAAATAAGATGAAGTAAATAAAAAAGGGCGCATATGCGCCCTTTTTTATTAGTTGAAAAATTGTTTAATTTTTAACTTCTGTTTGATGGTTAAATTCTTTACCATCATTATCAACGGCCTTAACTGCTAATACCCCTGGCGCGCTAGGAATAAAATTAAAGCGTAAATAAGGGTCTTCACTTGTTCCTACACCAAAATCAACATTCATCACAGGCTCATTGTTGAAAGTGAAAGCTGCTTTTTGAATGTAAAACGCAGGTACAAAGCCTTGAGAGACTAAATCACGCTGAAGGCCTGTTCTCATAGGATGTTTGATGATGAAAGTTGCAGCAGCGACATCACCAAATTTCACTGGACTTTCAACATTTAATTTAATTTTTCCAGCAGCTGCACGAATTGCATTTTCATCTCCATCTACTGTGCCACCACAACCGCCAGCCGCACGAATTTCAATGGACCCTAAGAACAGCTTACCATCAGCAGTTTCACCAACAGCGCGGATATATGAATCCATCTCCATACGAATGCGAGTCGCAAGTTTGAATTTGCCTAGCTTGTCAGTTAAGTGATAAGTCGCGGTCAAAGGAATGGGGTTTGAATCGACTAAAATATAAAGCGTTTTAATTGCGTTAGCATCTGCTTGTGTTTGGTCGATTGAGATTTCAAGAGGAACTTGAGCTCCGCTCTCGGCCCGCCGTGGTGCAACAAAACTTATAAATGGCGCATCGGCCATAGGTCGCTGTGCAAAAAAAGCTTCTTTTACTAAGGGCCATTTAGAAGGATCGGATTCAGCATGAGCAATATTGCCAAAAGAAATCAAAATAAAGCATCCTATAATCGAGCTAGTTTTAAACATGGCGACTCCTTGATATTTTTCTAGTTTTAAGTGTTTTAGTAAGATTACTTTAATTTCGAGATAGTTCAAATATATTAATTAGAAAATAAAAAAAGCCAAGTTCATACTTGGCTTTTTTTGGTTATAGCTTACGCTTAAAATTGATAGCTGGCATTAATGCCGAGTAACCAATTGCGGCCTGGCGCAGGTTCAAAGAAACGAGAATTTGACTCGTTAACAATCACTGAGCCAACATAGTTACGATCAAATATGTTATTAACACGAACGAATTCTGAAACACCCCAGTTGTTAATTTTCTGATTAAAACCAGCTCGGATATTTGCTGCAACAAATGATTTTGCAATTTCATTCGCACCATTGGAGTCCGTTGCATAATATTTATCACGCCAATTAGCCTCAAGTGCAGTACTAAATCCAATTGGTTCGTAACTCCATTGAACTTCACCGTAAAGGGAGTTTTTTGATATGCCAGGAATTTGGTTCCCACTATTAATAGTTATAGGAGCACCGTTACTAATTTTCTTAGTGTAACTTTTGGAAACGGTTGCATCAATATAAGTGTATGCGAGATAAGTTTTAAAGCCATTATTCCATATACTGTCTAATGACATTTCAATCCCGTTACGCTCAGTTTCTGGAATGTTTTGGTAAGCTACTTTACCACTGGAGTTGTTTGCCGCTGCTATTTCATTTGTAACCTGTGTAGTGAAAAGTGCAACATTTAATCTTGTGTTTTCAGTAAGGAATGCTTTCGTCCCAATTTCGTAGGTTGTACTTTCCGCTGGTTTAAGAGTCAAAGAAGATTTGCTAGTGTTTACACTGCCGTTGCTATTCAAACTGTATGCTATTTCTGCAAATGTTGGTGTTTCAAATCCTTGGCCTGCATTTGCATAAATATTCACAGATGGCGTTGCATGAAAAATAACGCCCAAGGATGGTGTTGTTTTCGAGTAAGAAACACTGCCTGAGTTTGACCCTGATCCTGAGGGAGTTAAGTTATCTTGGATGTTAAAATTAACATTGTTGTAACGTAGGCCACCAGTCACTTCCCATTTGCTACCCAGTTGCAAATTTGCTTGGACGTAAGGGTCAAAATTATATACCGCGTCATCTTCGCTACGAAGCGCAGTTGGACTAGGACTACCATTGTTATTGTTAAAAGACCTTCTTAATTCACTAGATTTGTCATAGTCTAAACCGCCAGTAATTTTTAATTGTTGGTCAGCAATTTTGGTTAGATAGTTGTATCGTAGATTTACCCCCCCAAAATCTCTATCTAAATCTACAACCCCAAGAGGTTGAAATGATTGGAGTTGTTCAACTTTTCTTGTGCCATAGTAAGTGATTATTTTGAAGCTATTATTCTCATTGATATCTTTATCTAACACTAAGCCAGCTTGGTTGTAGCTGATAGTTTTGCTTGAGTTAAAGGAAACAGATGCTGGTGAGCTTCCTTGGTTGACAGAACTGCCGCCTGCCATTTTTGGATTATAAGCAAGCTGGCCAAGCGTCAAGCCAAGCGGGTCTTCAGCTTTTTGATAGTATGAGTTAGCACTTAGTTTTAATTTTGTGGTGTCATCTACTTCCCATACGATTTTTGCATTAACTTGATTTCGATCAGTTTTACTATGAACACGATAACCGTCAGTGCTGAACCACGAGCTATCAACTAGATAGCTAACAGCTCCTACGCTACCAGATACTTTAATCTCTTCGCGGGTTGTGCCGTAGCTACCAGCAGAAAAATTATTGGTAATGGCTGGTTTTCCTTTGCCACTTTCTGTGAAGGCTTGAAGAACTCCGCCAGCACCATTGCCATATAAAGCAGAAAATGGGCCTCTTAAGATTTCAATATGATCGGTTGAGCCAAGTGAGATAGTAGCACCTTGGCCTTGTCCATCAGGCATTGTTGCTGGGATGTCATCTACGATAATTCTAATTCCTTTGACTCCAAAGGGCGCTCTTGCACCGAATCCGCGTGATGATATTTGTAAGTCTTGTGCATAATTTTGACGGTTTGCAACAGTGATACCTGGAACTCTTGCCAATGACTCAGAAAGATTGGTTTGAAGTTGCTGGTCATGAATTTGTGCGCTATCGACGACGTCAATTGATGCCGGAACATCAAAACTATTTTGTTCTGTCCGAGTAGCTGTCACAACCACTGGAGATAGGTTTAATCCCGGTGCGGCATTGTCATCAGCCCAGCTATTATTTG
>JBAXHC010000095.1:0-11587 GCA_037139075.1 Bacteroidota bacterium | reverse complement strand
AGATGCATTCTCAAAATCAAGATGATCAAATCTAGTACTATCAGTATGAATTGTTTGACCATAAAACCCGGTAGCCGTGTTAAAAACAAATCCATAAAAAGCTCCAGTGAACCCAACACCTGTCCACTTAATATTATGCATCGTAGTACCTCCCCAATTTACAGTACCAGTAAAAGTAACAATACCCCCATTGTTTATAATAGTGATGTCATGTAGATTACTGAAATTACCCCCTCCAGAATAAGTCCCTGGAGTAATAGCGAGTGTATCTCCTGAAATAAGGCCTGTCATAGACGTTTGGTTAACTGTACCTGAACCAGAACCTATAACAACCTTTTTAGCATTTACATGGGTAAAAAGAAAAATAAATAAAATCAAAGAAAAAATTCGAAACCTAACCCTATTTATAACTGAATTAGGGGAATTAAAAGAATTATTGGAGAAAAATTTCATAAGTGGGAATTGAATCAAAAAGAAACATTACAAATATATCTATTGAGATAGTTACAAATAGCTTGCCAAAAAAAAATAATTCATAAAAAGTTAACCCAAGCTTTTTTCTAAAATTTTAATAATCAATGGTTTAGGTATTAAAAGACTTACCGAGTTAATCATTTTTTTAAGCATGGTTCATTTAAGATCAAATTTCAAATAATGTGGCACATTATTTGAATAATAATTTTTGTAAACTTGAAACCTAAGAAAACAATTAAACTCCCCCTTAATGAACTATCTACTTCTAATCGCGGCAATTGTATTAATCTACTTTATCATGTTCAAATATGTAATTGCTCACGCAGAATTGGAAGATAAAATCTAACCATTACGCTTGTACAATTATTGCTATCTCATTGCAATTGACGCAGTTAAGAAATAAGCCTTGCAGTTTATGGCTTTAAAACTGAAATTGTCTTTTGAAATTTTCCGGAAACTGGGATTAACTTATTTGTGCTGTCTTTAAAGTCAACAGCAAACTCTCCTATTACCTGGTATAATTTGGAAGAGCTTGTCTCACCCATTTGGCTAATACTTTTAACACTATAGGTTTTATTTCCAGGATTTTGTAATACCCATGAGCTAGTTGTTGTATAGGGTACACTATCACATGAAAGCTCTATTCCTAAATTACAAGGGGCATTATTGGCTACAAATGCTGCTGTTACAGAGTAATCACCAGGCAAAGCATTCATAAAATCACTATTATTTTGGTAGTAGTTGATATATATATGAAAAAAGAAAGTTGGAGTACTAACCTGTCCCACTTTTTCTAATACATATTGTTTATTGTTAACACAGCCTTTTTGGTTTGTAAAGAGGTACCCACTATCTGTAACTCTGTTATAATCAACCCCATTAACAGTTATATTAAGATAATCATCCAATGATAGAAGGCTTGTTTTTTTACATGAAAAAAACAATAAACTAAGTAGGACAATACTTACAGATACATATTTAATAGTTTGTTTCAATTATAATGAGTATTTAAATAGTGTAATAAAAATACATATTTAAATGGATAATGCTATTATTCTTAAAAAAATAGAAAATGACTATTTTTTAAATTACACAACTAAAAGAAAAAGTTGAATTTAAAATCAACAATATTAATTTTTTATTTAAAGAAATGTAGAATGAAATAAAATGAATAATTCTGAGTTTTTAGGATAGAGATAATCTCATTCCAATGCACCAGATAAAACCTTTAATGGCGATATTTTTTTCTTTAGTCATCTTTTCGTGTAAGAAAACGGATACCCAAACAACAAATTACCCTTATCATTTAAATGTAACTATTAATAAAATAAATTATACTACAAATTCTATATCCACTTTTGGCTTATTAAATGAACCGGGATGCGTTGTAAACAAAAGCTTCGACTTAACAAATATTGGCCAAATTAATGTCGATGCCTTTTTCATTGACTGTTATTTTAAACATTTTTCAAATAATATTGATTTTGCATTGACAAAACCAGGAACACACAGAATATTTGATGGCGGTGATTTATTAAAATCAAATCAATGTAATGGAGATCTAATAATTGGGTTAGTTGACAATAGCATCCCCAATTTATATAATACTACAATTTTATTACCTACAAATATTATAAATAAGATAACTAACATATCTAAAATAGATAGTACTTCAAATTCTATTACCTATTCTATAAGTGGGAATTTTTCATGCAATTTTAAAAATGCAAACAATATAACTATCCCTATAACGGGTGACTATGTAATCCCAATTAAAGAAATAAAATAAAACAGGTATTTGCATTAAAAAAAAAACGCCTAATTTTTCTGAATTTCAAAAAACGGACTCATATTAAAAGCAGCCTTAGTTAATCTATTATAAATTGTTGGGGCTATTGCTTTTGTCTTATCGTCTGTATTGATAAGAATAGCATTCCAATTTACATCTTCAATACTTCCATTATATGCTGGGGTTAAATACTTCCCCAATATCTGCAAATAATTATCAGTATACAAACTTCCGATTCTAGCATTACTTGCGGCCTGTTCTCCTTTTTTAACTGCAGTTGCTAAAAAAGAAGCTCTTTCATCAATAAATAATTTCTTACAATAATCAGGATATAAAGTAAAAAAGCCCCTTTTGGTTTTACCGTCATCGATCATTGGAACATTCTTCAATTTATACTCCGTATTACAACAATCGCTAAATACACAATTTAATCTAGCACCTTTAGAAACTATTATTTTATAAATCTCTTGAATACCCATTGTAGCATTACGTAAAGCCTCTTCCTGTTCTTTTGCTTTTAAATTTTCCCAAACTGGCCTTTCTGAATATGGCACAAGAAAAAGATTAGGGTATGGATCATTTGAATCATCCCGATTAAAACCATGACCAGTGTAATGAAAAACTACAATATCGTTACTTCCTGGCTTTAGGGAATCTAGCGCCATTTGAACACCGCTCCGATTATATCGTTCATTTGTAATGATAACTGTATCTAATCTAATTTTAAGTCGCGTTGCAACTGAAGTATAAAATTGAATCAATTTTTTTCGATCCTCATTACATCCAATACCAATGTGTTCATCAAATAAATCGGCTAAAATATAAACATGTAAAGTGGGTATAGATTTTCCCCAATTAGGGCCACCTCTGGATTTTGCTTTAGTATAGTTTTTATAAAAAGGCTCTTCTTTCAGAAAAAGACCATCCAATACCTTTTCATTTAAATCTGATTCAGCTAATTCATTCTGTGAAAAAAAAGCTATTGGTTTTATTTTGGTTCCATCAGAAGAAAGAGATGCAAATGAAATAGGTTGATTTTCCTGCCCCACCTGTAATGATCTAAAAATAAAAGCATATAATTCAAACTGAATATTTGTGAAACCTTGAATAGATTTTGAAGTATTTAATTTAATCAAGTGAGTATTAGTATCTACTGAACCTATTTGATTATAATATTGTATTTGACATTCTGTGATGATATTTTTTTGTTGCAAGGAATCAAAATAGCCAAGTCTTACAACACCATCATTATCATCATAATAAATCATTATTGCATTGATAGATGAAATATGTTTCTGTTCAGGTATGGAAAATTGGAAATGATAAAAACTTTGTCCTATTGATTCTATGCAAATACACATAATAAGTATCGAAGAAAGGAATATTTTTTTATTCCTCATTATCTCTTTACATTTCATATAGAAAGTTTTGTGGGTTAAAGCCTTTTATATATAAATTCTTAAAAGTAATATAACAAAATAAAATGATTTCTACAATCAATATTAATAGTTTAGAAGAATAATTAGCCATGAAAAATATTTTACTCTTCTGCTCATTATTATTTTTTTTCTCTAACCAGTATGCACAAACAAAGTATACTGATAGCATTTCCGTTCTGTTAGAAAATGAAAAAAATGATTCAAATAAGGTCAGATTACTGAATGATTTAGCTTACGCATATAGTTCATCCAATCCCGCTAAGGGTATTTTAACTGCTCAAGAAGCTTACAACCTTGCACAAAAAATAAATTCAATTGTTGAAGAAACCCGTGCTATTAGCTACATGGCAAATTCCTATAATAATATTGGGGATTATAATAAAGCACTTGAAATGTTTTTAAAAAAGGAAGTATTAGCAGAGAAAGCCAATTTGCCTGAAAGCATTGCCGGCGCCCTCATGAATATTGGCATTATTTACACCCAACAATTTGATTATAAACGGGCATTGCCTTATTATTTAAAATCTGATTCCATCATTAAAGCTAATAAATTAGAAGATCTTGAATATTATAGTTTCCAGAATCTAGGAGACCTCTATGATCGATTAAACAAGAATGATTCTGCTTTGATTTATTATAAAAAGGCTTTTCAAATTGCAAACAACCAAAAACCCGAAAGCCTTGAGTCTATTGGTGCTTCCTATATAGGATTAGGAAACTGTTTTGTGAAAGCAAAAGATTATTTCAATGGGAAAGAAAATTATAAGCTTGCAATGGGAAAGCTACGAATAGCAAAAAATGATGACTTATTATGTGAAGGAGCATTAAATTTAGCTAGCTTATATCTACTCGAGAACCACAAAGATTCAGCACTAAAGCTCGCTTGGGAAGTATTTAAAATTGCAGAAAAAGATAGTTTCCCATCAAGATTAAAAGATGCAAGCATTTTCCTATTTAACTTTTATAAATCTAATGGAAGATTTGATAGTGCACTTTATTATAAAGAAAAGGAGATCGCTATTCAAGCCATTACAAATAGCCAGGATAAAGTAAAAGAATTCCAGTTTAAAACTTTTAATGAAGAGATCCGACAAGCTGAATTAGCCGAGGCAAAAAGAAAAGAAGCTAATGAGAGAGAACAACAACTACAATTAATGCTCATTGGAATTTTCATCCCAATATTTTTCTTATTAACATTATTTCTAAGTAAGAGAAAAGTTCATGTAAAAGCGATCAAAACTTTGGGAATCATATCATTGCTTCTTTTATTTGAATACATCACTTTATTATTTCATCCATTTGTTGTAACAATAACGAATCACACCCCCATTTTCGAATTATTAATCTTTGTAAGTATTGCTGCATTATTAATTCCAACGCATCATCGAGTGGAACGATGGCTGATTGATAAACTAACCATTCACCACCATAAAACCAAAAGTGAAGAAGCAATTCATATTAAGCAGTCCCATTTAAAATTAAAAAAACCTTCACCCTAAATATAGAAGAATCAATATTTGGACAAAGGCTTTTTTCCCTTTTTATTATAGTGAAAAAGACTATAAATTAAGATTTTGGAGGTACAATGGGCTTACCAGTACCACTATCTTTAATACGTACAGTATCAATAACAGCCGGAGTTGGCATAGCTGAATCTTTTTTAACAGCAGAAGTATCTACAGTTGCAGCTTTGTCTGCACCAGTGCCACAACTAGAAATTGTCATACCTACTAAAAGACAAGCCAAAAAGAATGAAGTGATTTTTTTCATGTGAATGATTTTTTGAGTTTAGATGATAATATTACTTGTTTTTATTGAAATTTTCAATTTTTTCGTCATATATTATAGTATTATAGTCAAACCCCACTTATATGTTTAAGCAAACCCTCCTAGCTATTGCTATAACTGCAATAAGTTCTTCTACAATTGCGCAAGCTCCTAAACTTATACTTCCGATTGGGCATACCGAATCTGTTAATGATGCTCAGTACAGTGCAGATGGCAAAAGAATTCTAACTATTTCGGATGATAAAACAGCTGATATTTGGGATGCAGAGACAGGGATTTTATTGGGCAATTTAAAAGGGCATAAGGCTGCTATTTTTTCTGGAAATTTTAGCCCAAATGGCAATTTCATTCTCACAGTATCTGACGACAATTCAGCAAGAATCTGGAATTCTATTTCGGGTGAATTAATATCAAAAATTGATTCAAAAAAAGCTGACATTTTAGAAGCCAACTTTTCAAAAGACGGAAGCTTTATTTATGCTACATTTTCCGATGCTTCACTTCGAATTTATGATTCAAAATCGGGTGACTTGAAAATGAAAATACAAAATACAGAAGATTCAATAAAACAATCGGTAATCAGTGTTTCTAATACTGAGGCCGTAACATTTGGTGGAAAAAAATTTGCACAGATTTGGAGTTTAAATAGTGGAAAACAGGTTGCAAAATTAATGGGCCATACGAAAACATTAAATGATGCAGATTATAGTACAGATGGAAGTAAAATAGTGACTGGCTCAGATGATAGCACTGCTATCGTGTATGATAAAAATGGTAGTTTTTTATACCTTTTAAAATGCAACAACAAGGTTTTATACTCCAAATTTACTACTGACAATAAAAAAGTCTGCACTTCTACAGAAAATGTAGTTACCCTTTGGGATATTAATACTGGAAAGCCACTTACTACCATTATTAGTCAAAAAGATCTGGGTAAGATAAATCAGATACAATTTAGTCGGGATGGCCAACTATTGGCTGCCTGCTATGAAAATGCTGTTCAAATCTGGGATGCCCACACAGGTCGAACAATCAGAATTATAGATTTTTTTGATGGTGTCAATAGTATCAAATTCAATATTGATGGAACAAAGTTTGTAACTGGATTACAAAATCAATTGGCACAAGTATGGGATATCAATACCGAAGAACCCATTCTTGATTTAGATGGTCACACCTACCCTTCCCTTGATATTAATTACAGTCCAGATGGCAACAAAATCGTAACTGCTAATGATGATGGGATTGCTCGAATATGGGATAACAATTCAAAGATTACAAATCTTTTAATTGGGCATACTAATGCAATCAATAGTGCTGAATTTAGTAAAGATGGTAAATGGGTAATTACTTCTTCGGACGATAGTACGATCAAAATATGGGATGCTAATAATTCGAACCTGCTTCAAACTTTAAAAGGCCATCAAGCTAGTGTGATTAGTGCATCCATAAGTTCAGATAAATTAAAAGTAATTAGTACATCAAATGATAGTAGTTCAAATTTTTATGTTTGGTCAAGTAGCATAGCAAAATATGCTTTTGTCAAAAAAATAAAAAACCCTGATGGCAAAATTGAAAAATCTATTTTTAGCGCAGACGCGAAACGTTTTTTAGTCCGAACTGAAATTGGAGAGGGCAATTTCATCCAGTTATATGATGCAAGTACAGGCAATTTAATTACAAGTTTCAAGGGAATAAATCAACAAATAATTTGGGATGCTTCTTTTAGCCCCGATAGTAAAAAAATTATCATTACCCCAGAAAGCTCTGATTCAAATAAAATAGATGCACCACAAATATGGGATGCTACTGATGGTCATTACATCAGTAATATATTGATTGCTGATAATCATTTTATTCCAAGGATTTCTGTGTTTAACCCAGATGGAACAAAAATTCTTTTTGGAGGGTTCACCGATTTGGGCGCTATCTCTATTAGAATTTTTGATATCAAATCAAATAAAATATTTTCAACCTTTAAAAATCTTCCTTCCAAAAATAATGTATCCCCAACTGATTTAAGATTTAGCCCAGACGGACAGAAAGTCATTATTAGCTTTGGTGATAATTCTGCTAGAATATGGGAAGTAAATTCTGGAGATGAAAAAGCAAAACTAAAAGGTCATACAGACGATGTAATATCGGCTCAATTTAGTCCAGATGGAAATTATATCATCACCAATTCCCTTGATAATACTTTTAAAAAATGGACATCGAATGGAGAATTATTGTATACCTTTTTTGCAGTGGATAATCAATTTGATTATTTAGCCATTGATCCCTATGATCGATACGATGGCACTTCTGAAGCCAGAAAACTATTATATTTCACTTGTGGCACTGAAGTTATTGAGTTAGAACAATTCGAGGATTTAAGTTGGCAGCCAGGATTGATTCCAATGATTTTAGGCACCAATAAATTGCCCATCACAGCAAAAAAATTATCGGATATTCAGATTTGTAATAATACCCCAACTGTTATTCAAAAAGGGATCAACAATGGAAAATATGAATTCCTTGTAATACCAAGGAATGGCGGTATTGGCACTGTACAACTCTTTATTAATTCCAAATTAAGAACAGAATACCCTTTGAACAAATTATCTAAAAATAACGAAGGCTATTTACTATCAGTCCCTTCAGATGAACTCCGACCCTATTTTGTATCTGGCAAAGCAAACACTGTTTCAGTTAAAGCCACAACTACTAATGGTGAAATGACTTCAAGGGGCGGCGTGGTTGAAACTGCTGTTTTAAAGAAAGATAATAATGTGGTGCCGAATATTTATTTAGTTTCAATAGGTATCAATCAATATAAAGGAGAAAAACTAAAATTAAATTACGCATCAACTGATGCAGAAAGTTTTGCATCAGCAGTATCAGCTTCTGCCATAAAATTACTTGGCAATTCACATGTTTTCAATTACACTTTTAGTACAGAAAAAGGAAACCTAAACTGGCCCAGTAAAAATGGAATCCAACAAAAAATTGAAGAAATCGCTAATACCGCTAAGGCGGATGATATTTTTGTTTTATTCTTTGCAGGACATGGAGTGTTATTGAGCGGACAGAAAAATTTCTTTATTCTAACTGCCGACGCCTCTTCTTTTGAACTTAACGGAGTTGAAAAAGATGTTGCAATAAGTACTGATGAATTAAATGAATGGATGCGAAAAATTAAAGCCAATAAGCAACTTCTGATATTAGATGCCTGCAATAGCGGGAAGGCTTTAGAAGATATACAAAATCAAATAGCTAGAAGAGATATTCCACCAGATCAGGTAAAAGCTTTAGAAAATTTGAAAGATAAAACGGGCATCTTTATTCTCTCAGCATCTGCATCAGGACAATCAGCTTTTGAAGCTAGTCAATTTGGTCAGGGACTACTTACCTATAGTTTACTTTCGGGAATTAAACTGGGCACAGGATTAAAGGATGACAAATTTATTGATGTAACAAGGTGGTTTAATAATGCATCTGATAATGTGAGGGAATTAGCTAAATCGATTGGGGGTCGTCAGGAGCCGCAAATAGTGGGCAATGCCAGTTTTGATGTTGGCATCGCAGATAGAGAGGTGAAAGACGGGATCCATATTAATAGCGAGCCAAAAAAAATATTTTCAAGATCAGTTTTGTTCACTGGTGATGTTAGTTTACTCATAGATGACATACAATTAGGAGGAGATTTCGATAAAGAATTAGCCCTAAGATCATCAATGGGAAAACAAAGTATCCTTTCCTTTATTGGAACATATCGAGGCGAAGACGCTTATTCTATTCGAGGAAGTTATGATGTTCAGGGAAATGCATTAACTATTAAAGTGCATTTGATTGCACAGAAAAAAGGGGTAGGAAATGAAATCATAAAAACGGGAAGTCTGGATCAAAAGGATCAATTGATAAAAAGTGTTTTAGATGACATTTCATTACTCATTAAGTAAATAAAAAAAATCATGAAATTATTCCCACATATTTATCTGACAATTATAATTCTGTTAGTCCCATCCATCGTTTTTAGTCAGGAAAACAAACCAACCAAATACGCTTTACTATTTGCCATTTCAGACTACCCTGAAAAGGGAGGTTGGGATAAACTTTCCTCTTCAAATGATATAGTTCATATTTCTAAGGCATTGCAGTGGATAGGATTTCAACCCTCTAGCATCGTAACAGTAACAGACAATAAGGTAACTGTTCCAGGTATCAAAGAGGCCTTCAATGATTTAAACAATCGTATAAAAAAAGGGGATATCGTTTTTATTCATTTTTCTGGACACGGAACACAGGTAGAAGCGGATCGGGATAATAAAATAGATGGATTAGACGAGTGCTTGGTTCCTTATGATGCACTTTCTTTAGAAAAAATAGATATCAACGATAGTATTCAGTTAAAAAATGAAATGGCTAAATATTTAAGGGGCCATGTGTTGGGTGATCTGTTGAAACAAATCAGGGCTAAGCTTGGAAGTACCGGGGATCTGGTTGTTACACTTGATTTTTGTTGCTCTGGAGGAGCAACAAGAGGTGCCAATAAAGTAAGGGGTGGTAAAGCGCCGCTGGTCTCAAAAAACTTCAACCCATCCAAACATAGAGCATCGGATAGTAGTCAGCTGTTTAAACAAACCTTAACCAATTTTCAAGATCAACAACTTTCCTCCTACAATGTTATTTCGGCAACAAGGCCAGAAGAATTAGATACTGAAACAAAAGATGAAAATGGAAAAGAAATTGGGCCTTTGAGTTATGCATTATACCAATCATTCTCTCAATTAAATCCCAACACCACATATCGTTCATTTTTTGCTAGGATTCAAGGCATGATGAATATTTCGGCTCAGGATCAGCATCCGGTTTTAGAAGGTAATGCAGCAACAAGAACTTTGTTTGGAGGAGCGTATTTACAGCAAACAGCTTTTTTTGAAATCAATGAAATTATCAATGAAAAAAAGATCACTGTAAAAGGTGGTGCTGTGTCGGGTTTGGGTGTTGGTGCTAAGTTAATGGTACATGGTGCAGGAACAACCGATCCTACTATTAAAAAACCCATCGCAAAAGGAACAGTAGTTTTTACCGATAATTTTATTGCAACCCTTCAACTTGAAGAACCAATAAATTTTAAGCAGGTATATGATGGATGGGTTTTTATTTCAGACCCGGTATATAACATTAATCCGGTGGCTTTGCAAATTGCAACAAAACCATCAACAACAAAATATAGTGCGTTTACTTTAGAAGATGCTAAAAAAATAGCATCTTCTCTTTCTTCTTTCCCTTCGGTTGATCTGCAATCAAAACCAGATTTATTATTAGTAAAAGGAATAGAAAAGGATTCATTGATAGTAGCTTCGAATGGTTATTTTTTTAGTGAGGTATCTAGCACTCTATCCAATATAGATGATTTGAAATCAAAATTGAAACAATACATTCAACATCAGTTTTTACTCGGATTACAAGCCAAAACAGATGGAATTAGTATGGAAGTAAAATTGGTTCCAGTTGTGAATGACAAAGCAGATACAAATTTGATCGAATCAAAAAAGATCAATGGACTTTATGAATTTACAGAAGGTGATGAAATAACTTTGTCTATTAAAAATACAGGCAAGAAACCCGCCTATATCAATATACTGGATTTACAACCAGATGGAATTATAAATGCCATTTTACCAAAGAAAATAGCAAGTGAAAATCAAAAACCTATATTGCCAAATAGTTTAAGATTTATTCCGAGTGAAACCAGTTTTATATTTGACCCAAAAGAATTTAAAATTAGAATCGAAAAACCTTATGGAAATGAAGTATTTAAAATTTTTGTTTCTGATAAAGAAATTGACCTGGAAGATATTGCTAATACAAAAGGAGCACCGACCAGGGGTGATTTAAGTGTTTTGGAATCTTTATTAAAAGAATCGTACAACGGTGTTCATAAAAGAGGTAATGACAAAGCTGATGGAACCATTTCAGAAATCATTTTTAGGATCAAGCCGCAATTGCCCAAATGAAATAAGAAAATCATCATAATTAAAAAAATACCCCAACTTCAAACGAGGTTGGGGTATTTTCTTGATTCAATAATAAGTTTTGTGATCCGGATTGG